>JAUHZH010000149.1 GCA_030426065.1 Gammaproteobacteria bacterium | reverse complement strand
AGTGTTTCAATCACTTCACCACCATCAACGATGGGGTGCATTTCCAAGCCTTCTTGTGTACCACAGTCAATTTCAGTGATCACCACATCTTGTGCCACGTCCACCAAACGACGGGTCAAGTAACCTGAGTTGGCTGTTTTCAATGCCGTATCGGCCAAACCTTTACGTGCACCGTGGGTTGACGAGAAGTACTGCATCACGTCCAGACCTTCACGGAAGTTGGCCTTAATCGGCGATTCAATGATCGATCCATCGGGCTTGGCCATCAGACCACGCATACCGGCCAACTGACGCATTTGTGCAGCCGAGCCCCTGGCGCCTGAATCGGCCATAATGAATACGGAATTCATCGAATCCTGTTCCACTTTTTTGCCTTCAGCGTCTTCAACAATGTCAGTACCCAACACTTCCATCATGGCACCTGCCACTTCTTCATTGGCTTTCGACCAGATGTCGACCACTTTGTTGTAGCGCTCGCCCGCAGTCACCAAACCAGTGGTGTACTGTTCTTGAATTTTCAACACTTCAGCGTCCGCAGAAGCCAAGATGTCTTTCTTGGCATCCGGAATGATCAAATCGGTGACACCAATCGAGATGCCCGCGATGGTTGAATAACGGAAACCGGTGTACATCAATTGGTCAGCAAAAATCACAGTCGCTTTGGTGCCCAATTGGTGGTAACACTCATTCAACAAAGTTGAAATGGCTTTCTTGTTAAGGGTTTTGTTCATGTAGCCAAAATCCAAGCCTTTAGGCAGGATGTTTGACAAAATGGCACGACCCACCGTGGTGTCAAGCAGTTCAGTGACCATCTCACCTGATTCATTTTCATGAGTCAGTCGAACTTTGATGTTGGCTTGCAGTGAAACGTTGCTGGTTTGGTAAGCGCGCTCCACTTCTTGCATGTCAGCAAAGATCATGCCTTCGCCTTTTTGACCAATCAAAGAACGGGTCATGTAATACAAACCCAAAACCACGTCTTGTGAAGGTACGATGATGGGCTCACCTGATGCTGGCGACAAAATGTTGTTGGTCGACATCATCAAGGTACGTGCTTCCAACTGCGCTTCAATGCTCAATGGCACGTGAACCGCCATTTGGTCACCGTCAAAGTCGGCGTTGAATGCGGTACATACCAATGGATGCAACTGAATCGCTTTACCTTCAATCAAAACGGGCTCAAATGCTTGAATACCCAGTCTGTGCAAAGTCGGTGCACGGTTCAACAAGATGGGATGTTCACGGATCACTTGTTCCAGAATGTCCCAAACTTCAGGCGTGCCAGCTTCAACAGAACGCTTGGCGGCTTTGATCGTTGAAACATAACCTTCTTTCAACAAACGGCCCAAAATGAAAGGTTTGAATAATTCCAAAGCCATCTTCTTAGGCAAACCACATTGGTGCAAACGCAACGTCGGTCCCACCACGATCACTGAACGACCGGAGTAGTCAACACGCTTACCCAACAGGTTTTGACGGAAACGACCTTGTTTACCTTTGATCATGTCAGCCAATGATTTCAAAGGACGTCTGTTTGAACCTGTGACGGCGCGCCCACGGCGGCCGTTGTCCAACAAGGCATCAACTGATTCTTGCAGCATGCGTTTTTCATTGCGAACAATGATGTCTGGCGCATGCAAATCCAACAAACGCTTCAAACGGTTGTTTCTGTTGATGACGCGGCGGTACAAGTCATTCAAATCTGAAGTTGCGAAACGACCACCATCCAATGGCACCAAAGGACGGATGTCTGGTGGCAAGATGGGCAGCACAGTCAAAATCATGTGCTCAGGCTTGTTACCCGATTTATTGAAGGCATCGTACAAAGCGATTCGCTTCGACAAACGCTTGATCTTGGTGGCCGAACGGGTCGACTCAATCTCTTCGTGCAACTGCATCAACTCGGCATTGATGTCAATTTCAGACAACAATTGGTGGATCGCTTCTGCACCCATCAAGGCTTTGAATTCATCGCCCCATTCTTCAATTGCTTGGCTGTATTGCTCATCGGTCAACAAAGAACCTTTTTCCAAATCGGTCATGCCTGGATCAACCACAACAAATGACTCGAAGTACAAAATGCGCTCAATTTCACGCAAGGTCATGTCAAGCATCAAGCCGATGCGAGATGGCAGCGACTTCAAGAACCAAATGTGTGCAACTGGGCTGGCCAATTCAATGTGGCCCATGCGCTCACGACGCACTTTCGCCATGGTCACTTCGGTGCCACATTTTTCACAAACCACACCGCGGTGTTTCATGCGCTTGTATTTACCACACAAACACTCGTAGTCTTTGACTGGACCGAACACGGCAGCACAAAACAAACCATCGCGTTCTGGCTTGAAGGTTCTGTAGTTGATGGTCTCGGGTTTTTTAACCTCACCATAAGACCATGAACGAATCAATTCAGGTGGCGCCAACGACACTTTAATGGCATTGAAGTCCTGGATTTCCTTTTTAGGATTAAATAATTGCATCAAATCTTTCATCATACACTCCTGAACTTTATTCGTTTTCCAATTCCATATTCAGACCCAATGCCCTGACCTCTTTGACCAGTACATTGAACGATTCTGGAATGCCAGAAACAATTTGATGGTTGCCATCAACAATGTTTTTATAAGTTTGGTTACGGCCTTGCACGTCATCCGATTTCACGGTCAACATCTCTTGCAAGGTGTACGCAGCACCATAGGCTTCCAAAGCCCAGACTTCCATTTCCCCGAAACGCTGGCCACCGAATTGGGCTTTACCACCCAATGGTTGTTGTGTCACCAACGAGTAAGGACCGGTTGAACGTGCATGCATCTTGTCATCAATCAAGTGATTCAATTTCAACATGTACATGTAACCGACCGTCACAGGGCGATCAAACTGCTTACCGGTGCGACCGTCCCACAATGTGGTTTGACCGTCTTCGTTCAATCCAGCCAATTTCAACAACTTGCGGATGTGCTCTTCTTTGGCACCATCGAAAACAGGTGTCGCCATGGGCACACCGCCTTTCAAATTCTCAGCCAGCTCCATGATTTCATCTTTATTGAACTGGTTGAAATTGACTTTGCCTTCTTGATCGACGTTGTAAATCTCACCCAAGAATTCTTTCATCTTGGCGGCGGTGGCTTTTTGTTGGATCATTTCTTCAATCTTGTAACCCAAACCACGTGCGGCCATGCCCAAATGCACTTCAAGAATCTGACCGATGTTCATGCGAGACGGTACACCCAAAGGATTCAAACAGATGTCGACAGGACGACCGTTCTCATCAAACGGCATGTCTTCTTCTGGCACGATCATGGAAATCACACCTTTGTTACCGTGTCGACCCGCCATTTTGTCACCCGGTTGGATGCGGCGTTTAACAGCCAAGTAAACTTTGACCATTTTCAAAACACCAGGGGCCAAGTCATCGCCTTTGGCAATTTTCGATTTCTTTTCTTCGAATTGCTTGTCGAACATCTCACGTTGTTTGGCGATTTGTTCGGCCAGTTCATCCATTTGAGCCGCCAAGTCATTGTCTTGTGGCTTGATGTCGAACCATTGATCCAATTCCAAGGAATCAAAGTACTCATCGGTCAACTCAGCACCTTTCTTCAAACCCGGTGCTTTGGCGACTTTTGCACCCAACAGCATCTCACGGATGCGTTGGTGGATCACGGTGCGCATGATGCGGAACTGATCGTTTAGGTTTTGACGCACGTTTTCAATTTCTTCTTGTTCGATGCGCTCAGCACGGGCACCTTTGTCAATGCCTTCGCGGGTGTAAACTTGAACACCCACCACCGTACCTGTGGTGCCTGATTTGACGCGCAACGATGAATCTTTAACATCCTGCGCTTTCTCACCGAAAATGGCACGCAACAATTTTTCTTCTGGGGTCAGCTGGGTTTCACCTTTCGGTGTCACCTTGCCGACCAAGATGTCGCCAGGTCCGACCTCAGCACCGACATAAACAATGCCAGATTCATCCAATTTGGTCAGTGTGCTTTCACTGATGTTCGGGATGTCGGCCGTGATCTCTTCTGAACCCAATTTGGTGTCACGGGCAATACAGGTCAATTCTTCGATGTGGATGGTCGTCAAACGGTCTTCTTTAACCACACGCTCGGAAATCAAAATCGAATCCTCGAAGTTGTAACCATTCCAAGGCATGAACGCCACCAACATGTTTTGACCCAATGCCAACTCACCCAAGTCGGTTGAAGGACCGTCCGCCAAAACGTCACCGGCTGCAATCACATCGCCGACTTTGACAATCGGACGCTGATTCACACAGGTGTTTTGGTTTGAACGCATGTATTTGATCAGGTTGTAAATATCAACACCCGGATCACTTTCACCAATTTCATCGTGGTTGACCCGAACCACCACACGACCGGCATCGGCAATTTCAACCGTTCCGCCACGCTTGGCCATCACGGTCACACCGGAATCACGAGAAACGATGCGCTCCATTCCAGTTCCCACCAAAGGCTTGTCGGCTTTCAATGTGGGCACGGCTTGACGTTGCATGTTAGAACCCATCAAGGCTCGGTTGGCATCATCGTGCTCAAGGAACGGAATCAAAGCAGCAGCAACAGAAACGATCTGTTTCTCTGACACGTCCATGTAGCTGATTTCTTCAGCTTGCTTCAAGACCACTTCGCCTTTGTGACGACACAAGACAAACTCGTCGACAAATTTGCCGTTTTTGTCCACCTTGGCACTGTTCTGTGCGATGGGCTTTTCTGAATCTTGAATGGCTGACAAGTAAACGATTTCATCGGTCACTTTGCCGTCAACCACTTTTCTGTAAGGTGTTTCCAAGAAGCCGTATTCATTGGTGCGAGAGTAAACCGCCAATGAGTTGATCAAACCAATGTTTGGACCCTCTGGTGTTTCAATCGGACACAAACGGCCGTAATGCGTTGGATGCACGTCACGAACCTCAAAGCCGGCACGTTCACGTGTCAAACCACCTGGTCCCAAAGCTGAAACACGGCGTTTGTGCGTGATTTCAGACAAGGGGTTGTTTTGGTCCATGAACTGCGACAATTGGTTCGAGCCAAAAAATTCTTTGATGGCTGCAGATATGGGCTTGGCGTTGATCAAATCTTGAGGTGTCAAACCTTCAGATTCAGCAACTGTCAAACGTTCCTTAACGGCGCGTTGAACACGAACCAAACCAACTCGGAATACATTTTCAGCCATTTCACCCACTGAACGAACACGGCGGTTACCCAAGTGATCGATGTCGTCGACTTGGCCTTTGCCGTTGCGGATGTTGACCAACTCTTTCATCACATCAATGATGTCTTCGTTGCTCAAAATGCCTGATTCGTCACGGTCAGTGATGTCCAAACGCATGTTGAACTTCATGCGACCCACATCAGACAAGTCGTAGCGGTCTTTGGTGAAGAACAAACCTTCAAACAAATTGCGAGCCGCTTCTTCTGTCGGTGGCTCACCAGGACGCATCATGCGATAAATTTCAATCAGGGCTTCTTCTTGAGTCGTGGTTGGATCGATGGTCAAAGTGTTTGACATGTATGGACCGCGGTCCAAATCATTGACCAACAAAATATCAAAAGACTTGATCCCCGCATCGCGCAATTTGGCCAACAACTCATCGGTGATGAGGGTGTTGGCTGGACACAAAATTTCACCGGTTTCTTTGTCGATGATGTTGTGGGCGATGACTTTTTCCAGCAAGTAGCTGTCTTCCAATGACAGCGTGGTCAAACTGGATTTTTTCAGTTTGCGCTCATGGCGTGCGGTGATGCGCTTGCCTGATTCAACAATGACTTCTTTGCCATCTTTGATGTCGAATGCAAACGTTTCACCTTTGATGTTCTCAGGAACCAATTTCATTTTGGCATTGGTCTTGTTCAAAGTGATGGCCACTTTGTCAAAGAACATGTCCAATATTTGCTCATTGTTAAAATCTAAAGCACGCAACAAAATTGACGCAGGCAATTTACGACGGCGGTCAATTCGTACGTAAACGAGATCTTTAGGATCGAACTCGAAATCTAACCATGAACCACGGTAAGGGATAACCCTTGCAGAGTAGAGCAATTTTCCTGATG
>JAUHZH010000148.1 GCA_030426065.1 Gammaproteobacteria bacterium | reverse complement strand
CGTTTCACCAGACAAGGTCGCTGCTGTATTCAATGTGATTGGGTCATTGAATGTCAAGTTACCAGTCAAGAGCACATCGCCAATGATGGCCACCGAACCACCGACATCGGTGGTTAAATTGGTTGGACTGGTGATGTCACCCACGGCAGACAGAATGACTGTGGCATCTGAATTGATGTTGATGTCAACCGAGCCAGCGCTTTGGGCTTTATTGAGCGTGTTCATGAACTGAATGCTGCCGCCACTGATCTCGGAAAATGTCACACTTTGCATCACTTCCACCGGGTCGTTGAATCGCATGCGTCCGTTGTCAGCACCCGCTTGTCGGGTGACGATGGAGTTGGTGTTGATCACTGTGACATCATCACCAGCACCGTCGTTGGTGGTCAACTCGCCAATCAATACGGTGTTGTTAAAAACCGTGCGGCCGCTGACGTCATTGACGATCAACTCATGGGCACCACCGCTGAGCCTTGCAACAGAGCCATTAAAAACCACATCGCCCGATCCAGCCTGATCGATGGTGACTCGCCCTGATGCGCCAATCGATAACGTGTCATTGAATGTGGTTGGGTCTGAGCCGTCAACCTGAAATGTCACCACACCACTGAGCCTGACGTTACCACCCGTGTCTGTGGTGATGGACGAGTGTCTGGTTGAACCAATGGTTCCTGAAAAAAAGGTGTTTCCTGATGTGTTGACAGTGAGGTCATGAGGGCCGCTGGAACCAGCAATGGTGATGACTCCTGCGCCCGTACTTGTTAATACTGCATCAGATTCTATGGTCAATTGGCTGAAACTTTGTGAGCCTGTGGTTGTAACGGTCGCACTGCCCACATCAGCCATCAAGGAGACTTCCTGGAAAGTTGTTAAGCTTGACAAAGGAATGACAGAGCCGACATGATCATTGATTTGTGCGCTGCCCGTGTGATTCAATGTTAAATCACTGCTGAGTGCGATTGGTTCAGCATTCAAGGGCCCATCAAACAACAAATCAACAGCATTCAAAGTAACCGAGCCATCTATGACCACATCACCTAAAAATGATTGAGCTGCACTTGAACTGATGTCATTTTGAATATTTAGACTCAAGTCCGCCCCAGACTCAAAGTGAATCAAGGGAACAACACCTCCAATGGGTTCTTGAATGGTTACACTGCCTGCACCATTCAAAGTCACACCATGTGCACCATCCATTTGGCCCAAAATCAAGTCCACTGTGGTTGTGATGACCACATCGCCAACCAAATCAATGTCAGCTTCTGTCATGTCATTGCCCGGTTGCATCAAAACCAAATTCACCGGACCGCCAGAATCACCGACATCAAGGTCACCACCGGCAAAAACAACCAAAGTGCCTATGGTTGAACTGGTGTCAAGGAGTACGGTATGACCGTTGTTTATGGTAACTGTAGTATCAAATTCTGGAATCCCTGAACCACCTGTACAATTCCAAGTCAATGTATTGCTCCAATTACCGCTGTCGGCAGAAGTACAAGCCGTGCCGCCCGCATGAAGCGACCCGACAAACAAAAGCAAAAACAAACCAATACTTAATTTTTTAAACATTTTAACCTCAAGAAAATTATTCATCATTCAAACCCGTCAGCAAATATCAGGTCGTTGTATTCATAAGCACCCATGTCGACGGTGCCACCATCGATGCGGTCATTGCCGTCCAAATCCAAGAAGAAGTCCACGGCTTCATTCCTGCCGGTGCCAATGGCTGCTGAGACTGGCTGCAAACGTGCGTTGCCGATGGTACTGGGCACGGCCATCAAATCAAAGCCCAGGATAAAATCCGGATCCAAATCCAGGTTGTTGCCGCTGTTGATGCCGGCACCAGGGTCCCAATTTGAACTGCCGCCAGAACCTTGCAAAATGGTGTATGAAATCGCTGCCGGATCAATGGTATCCAATGAAGCGTTCAAAGTGCCCGAACCTGACTGGTCTTCGTTGTTCCACAAGATGCTGTTGGTGATGCCCAGTTCAATGAATGGCTGGCCGTTGTCAAAAACAAACAAACCACCGCCATTTTGCAGCGCTTTGTTACCGGTGAGGATGACATTGGTCAAATCTGAATCCAGCAACACAACCACACCTGCACCGTCTTCTTCAGACAAGTTGCCCGCGATCAATGAATTGGACAATTCCAAGCTGCCTACGGCAAAAACACCGCCGCCTATGACGCCAGTTTTGTTGCCAACCACCGTGATGCGATCGAACACTGAATTGGCACTGATCACGGCTCCGCCAGAGAACCCTGACTCATTGGCAATAAATGCCACATCGCTGAGCTGCAAATCAAGGTCATTGAAAATCGCTATCGCACCACCGTTTTCGTCGGCTTGATTGTTTTGGTAAGTAGAGGCTGAAATGCTGCCACCGCACTCGAACATGGCTCCGCCGTTGTCTTCTGCGTAGTTGGCAATCCACTGGTTGTTGGCGAACACATGGGTCATGCCATCTGTACTGTGACACAGGATACCACCCCCTGTTTTCCTGCTGGTTGCATTGCCACTGGCTTGGCCTGCCGTGATGGTGAAACCGTCAACAGTCACACCCGCACCCCCGGTGGCCATGACGTGGTAGGCATTGGTACCCATGAAGTCATCAATGCTGTCAATCACACCATCGCCATTGGCATCGGTGTCATTGCCGTCGATGTCGCCAGACAAAACGGTCAGGTTGGCTTTGTCATTGCGTTGACCCAGTTCGGTTTCCGAACCAATGAATCCACCATACAAGGCCACGCCAGGCCCGATGTCAAAGCTGGCCATTGGGTCATTGTTTGTGACGCCAGGGCCTTCATCAGGATAGTAAACACCTTCAGCCACCCAAATTTGCGACCCAGGACCTGCCACTTCCAAAGCACTTCGGATGTCATCAAAGGCACTGCCCCAACAGGCACCTGGATGACAGCCACCGGCCATTCGGTCATTGTCAATGTCGACATGAATGACGCCCAAGTATTCGGTCTCATAAGCACCGATGTCACACGCTCCCAATTGCGGTCTACTTACACCACGCTGATCTTCGCTGGTACACAGTGCATCGCTGCCGGCATCCACTGCTGGAGAAGTCAAAGCCAAAGCCATGGTCAGGGTGTTGCCACCGTTATTCGCCAGGACTTGTAGTTGCGGGTCATCGGTCAAAGCCGCTTCACAGTTGCCGCTTTCAATCAAAGAATGGCTGTTGGCTTGGCTGCTGTTATTCAATGAGATGAAACAGTCATTGGTGCCTGAGTTGTCCGCCAGCAAGCTGTTCTTGAGGAATAGATTGCCGTTCCAAGTGTACACACCGCCGCCCAGGGTGTTGTTTGTGCCATTACCAGCCACGGTGATGTTGGTGGCATTCAAGACCCCACGGTTGTGAATGGCACCACCTTCAATGCTGTTTGAGCCATTTTGTGTGAATGTGCTGTTGCTGATGTTCAAATCGCCACCGAGGTCATTGAAAATCGCCCCACCCCGGCTCGCTGTGTTGTTGGTGAATGTGCTGCCGTTGATGGTCAGAACTCCGGTGTCGCGGTTGAGGATGGCCCCACCGCCAACGGCGCCGTCATTGGACACGTTGTTGTCAAACCAACTGTCGGTGATGCTTAAGTTGCCATTGTTGTAGATGGCGCCGCCCTGGCCGTTGCTGAAACCACTGATGACATCGAGTCCAATCAAATGAGCAGCCACATTTTCCTGTACATTGAAGATGCGGTTGCTGCTGCTACCGGACAGTGTGACGGTCAATCCTGAACCGTCGACGGTCAGATCATCATCCAGCGTGATTTCACTCAACAGGTTGATGCTCAAACCACTGGCGAAATTGATGGTGCCACCAGAACATAAATCGGTCACGGCTTGACGCAAGGTGCCTGGGCCGCTGTCACTGGGGTCTGTCACTGTTATGTTATGGGAACACGAACCGGTCAGCACCACGTCGTTGCTGTTGATGCCACCGGCATAAGTGATGCTGAATTGGGTGCCGTCATTGGCGGTGACGGTGCTGCCTTCAGCCAACCCCAAAAAAGTGCCGGCGATGGGACCACCGTCGTCTTTTTCCAAAATCAAAAATTGCTCATTGAGGTTGACGGTGCCTGTCACCACCACCTCTAAGTTGGCACCGCCTTGAGAATCAAAATCTAAGTCGACGATAAATGCTTTGATTTGATCAAAATCAGTTCCCGCAGTGGGGCCACCAATTTCAACTTGAAGGGTACTGCCGGAGTTAAAATTCAACAAATCAAAATTCAACACGCCTGGGCTGGCACCTGGGCTGATGACCGAACCATCTAGGGCAAATAAATTACCCGCCACAGCACCATCACCACTTAAAGTTTGCCCGTTGGCCAAGTCAAAACCGTTGCCTGTGCGCGGAATCAAACTGCTGTTCAAAGCCAAGTAAACATCCGAAGATCCACTGATGTTGTTGTTTGACGGGGCAGAACTCAAGTTCAAGTCACCCTCATTGATCAAGGTTGATCCGCTGTAGGTGTTTTCTCCATCAAGGTTCAAATCATCCAACAGGTTGCTGATCAGGCTGCCAGAGCCGCTGATCACCCCGTTCACTGTGCCATCGACACCAGACAGGGTCAGATCATGGCTTTGCATCGCTACATTTCCCAGCAGATTGACATTGCTTGAGTTCAATTCTAGGGCAGTCTGCAATGTAACATCTTCATTGAAGGTGGTGTTGTTGATGCTGGTCACATCACCATTCAACTGCGTGTTGCCACTGGCATCACTGGTGATCATGCGGAATGGATTGACTGAGCCAATTGCACCCAAAGTCACGCTGGCATCTGAATTGATCTGGATGTCTACATCCATCAAGCCATCACCCGCATCCAGGGTGTTGTTGAATTGAATCTGACCGCTGCCGGTCTCAGTAAACACCACGCTTTGCATCACCTGCACCGGATCATTGAAGGTCATGTGGCCGTCGTTGGAAGCATTTTGGTTGGTGGTGATGCTGGCATAGATTACGGTCACATCATCACCGCTGCCATCATTGGTCGTCAATGAGCCCAAATTAACAGGGCCATTGAACACCGTGCGGCCACTGACGTCATTGACAGTCAATTGTTTATTACCACCACTGTTTTCAGTCACCTCATCATTAAATACCACATCGGCTGCGCCTGTTTGGTTGAAAACCACATCAGCTGAAGGGCCTAAGTGGAGCTCATCATTGAATAAGGTGGCAGTGTCGTCACTGTTCAGGTTGAATGTTCCGTTGTACTGTATTTGAGACTGGCCCGGCGCGTCGGTCACCAAACTGGCAGCCGACACATCAAAATTTCCATTCAGGGTGCTTGCTGAGAACGCAGTGGTGCCAGCGGTGTTGATGGTGATGTGTTGATCCGTTGCGATGATGCTGTCATTGAATTTGATGTCGCCAGCAGTGACGGCAGTGAATGTGGTGTTGTCCTGTATGGTGGTGACGCCATTGTAAGTTTGGGTCCAATCAGTCATGAGCTCAATGTCAGATGCGCCGTTGATGGTCGTGTTTCCGTTGATGGTCAAAGCATCTAAATTGGTACCATCAGCCGGTAACAGGGTACCGATGCTGGCATTGAACACGGCATTGCCATTGATGATGAGGTTGTAGCCGGGCCCTGCATTCAGATTGGAATTGACGTCACCACTGAGGGCAACGGTGCCACCCGTCATGGTCACCGAGTTGTTCAAAGACACTTCTCCTGAGAACACCATTGATCCGAAGGTTCTGATATTGGCACCCACATACGCAACGCCGCCGTTATTGACAAACAGCGTATTGACCGGTATAAAATCACCGACATTGGCATTGAAATTGACATCAGCACTGGTGTTCAAAGTCAGGGTATGGATGCCGTTCACTTTGCCCAGATTGATGTCATCGGCGCTGCTGTCATTGAGGGTTAAGTTGCCTTCCAGCACCAATTCACCCTGTGCCAATTGATAGCCACCTTCATTGGTGTTGATGCTGTGGTTGCCTGTGACACGCAGGATCGTACCGCTTTCCATGTTCAGGTTATTGATGGTGCCCGTATCCACGTTCAAGACCACTTCATGACCTGCCTTGATGACGACAAAACTGTCGGATTCAGGAATACCCGACCCATTGAAACAGTCGGT
>JAUHZH010000147.1 GCA_030426065.1 Gammaproteobacteria bacterium | reverse complement strand
CCAAACGCTTGAAGATTGAATCCAATCAATGACCACAAAAAAAGCCGTGAGTTAATAACCCACGGCTTTGGCAGCCAAGGCATCGTTGGGCTGGAAGTAGCCACCCCTTTCAACAGCAGCAACCTTTTACATTAATTAAGAGATTCCTGCTCTCGCTTAACTCGGCTGGAAAAGTACTTCAGTAAAGTATTTTTATGCAAACCTGCGAAGCAGGTGAACATCAGGGATGATGTGAATAATGACGGTGTTGAATCAGTACTTAGGTGACATGCATGTATTGAATAAAAACTTGATTTAAAAGATTTAAATGAGTGATTCATCGAAATTGTTTTAATCAGTATTACTCAAACGCAGTGAACGCTTTAGAATGAACACCCTGATTTCTGCAATGACGATCAAAATCATATAAACAGGAGTCACAAATATTATCAAAACACCTAAACTGGGTTCTGAATACCACCATTGAATAAAAGCTACACAGCAAATTCCAAATATAATGAGGCCAAAACCAAACAGGTAAAGACTCAAAATCCTTTCATACTTTAAATTCAATTCCAACTTTGACAAGTTCTCAGGATTTCTCAAATAGAACCTCCCGATTCTCCACAAAGGAACTATAAGCAAGAAAAATATGAGAATGAAATCCCACAAATATAAAATTGAATATTTCATCACAAAATATTACCACAAAAAAGCCGAACCCTATAAAAGGTTCGGCTTCTTAGTCGAACTTGCAATCAATCAGAATTGATCAATCAATGCATTGAATGCAGCGCTTGGGCGCATGGCTTTGGCAGCCAAAGCATCATTGGGCTGAAAGTAACCGCCAATTTCTTGGGGATTGCCTTGAGCATCAATGATGTCTTGTTCAATTTGCGCACCTTGCTTGCTCAGCGCTTCAGCCAAAGGCGTGAAGGCCGCTTTCAAGTCGGCATCGTCATTTTGTGCGGCCAAGGCTTCCGCCCAGTATTTGGCCAAATGGAAATGGCTGGAACGGTTGTCAGGCTCATTCACTTTGCGTGAAGGCGCTTTGTTTTCGCTCAGGTACAAACCGTTGGCTTGATCCAATGCCGCAGCCAATACTTTGGCTTTGTCATTGCCTGTTTTGTCGGCCAGGTCTTCCAAAGACACAGCCAAGGCCAAAAACTCACCCAAGGAATCCCAACGCAAATGACCTTCTTCAACGAACTGATCCACGTGCTTGGGCGCCGAACCACCGGCACCGGTTTCGAACAAGCCACCACCTGCCAACAAAGGCACGATGGACAGCATTTTGGCCGAAGTGCCCAACTCTAAAATCGGGAACAAATCAGTCAAATAGTCACGCAACACATTACCTGTCACCGAAATGGTGTCCAAACCTTGGGTCACACGCTCACATGTGTAGCGCATGGCGGCGCGTGGATTCATCACCTTGATTTCCAAACCGTCGGTGTTGTGGTCTTGCAAGTAGGTGTTGACCTTCTCGATCAAATTGCGGTCATGGGCACGGTTTTCATCCAACCAGAAAATCGCTGCTGAACCCGTGTTTTTGGCACGTGTAACGGCCAATTTAACCCAGTCACGAATCGGCAAGTCTTTGGTTTGGCAAGCACGCCAAATGTCACCCTGCTCCACATCGTGTTGCATCAAGACTTGACCGTTGGCATCGACCACACGCATCACACCGTCACTCGGTACTTCGACTGTTTTGTCATGCGAACCGTACTCTTCTGCTTTTTGTGCCATCAAACCGACATTACAAACGTTGCCCATGGTTGGGACATCGAAAGCACCGTTTTCTTGGCAGTATTCAATGATTTCTTGGTAAATACCTGCATATGAACGGTCAGGAATGATCATTTTGCTGTCTTGCGTTTGACCAGCTGCATTCCACATTTTGCCCGATGTTTTGATCGCCGCTGGCATCGAGGCATCGATGATGACATTGTTGGGCACGTGCAAGTTGGTGATGCCTTTGTCAGAATCAACCATGGCCAAAGCTGGTTGTTTTTCATAACAAGCCATGATGTCGGCTTCGATTTCCGCTTTCTTGTCTGCCGGCAAATCAGCAATTTTGTTGTAAACATTGCCAATGCCGTTGTTGGGCTCCACACCCAACTCAGCAAACAATTCACCGTGCTTTTCAAACACCTCTTGGTAGTACACTTCCACCGCATGACCAAACATGATGGGGTCTGATACTTTCATCATGGTCGCTTTCAAATGCAGTGACAACAACAAGCCTTGGTCTTTACACTCAGCAATTTCTTGTGCCAAAAACGCACGCAATGCATTTTTACTCATGCGAGACGAATCCATCACTTCATTGGCTTGCATGGAGATGCCAGATTTGATCACAGTGACCTGACCATTCGTATCCACATGCTCTATTTGCACATCACCGGCTTCTTTGATCACCACCGATTGCTCTGAACCATAAAAGTCATCGGCTGACATGTGCGCCACATGGGTTTTGGAATCTTTGTCCCAAGCACCCAAGCGGTGTGGGTTGTTTTGTGCATATTGTTTAACCGCAGCAGCGACGCGTCGGTCTGAATTGCCTTCACGCAATACGGGATTCACAGCAGAACCCAAGACTTTGCCGTAGGCGGCTTGAATCGCACGCTCTTCATCATTTTGTGGCTCTTCAGGGTAATTCGGCACATCAAATCCATGACCTTGCAATTCCTTGATGGTGGCGTTCAGTTGTGGAATTGAAGCCGAAATATTGGGTAATTTAATGATGTTGGCTTCTGGTGTCTTGGCCAAATCGCCCAACTGACTCAATGCATCTTCTTTGCGCTGGTCCGCACTCAATCGCTCAGGAAACTGTGCCAAAACACGGCTGGCCAAAGAAATGTCTTTGGTGTCGACTTGAACGTCGGCTTTGGCTGTGAATGCTTTGACAACTGGCAAAAAAGAATAAGTCGCCAATGCCGGCGCTTCGTCTGTGATGGTGTAAATAATGGTCGGTTTGCTCATGCTCGCTCCTGACAAAGTGATGCCCTGTGGCATCAGAACCACAGGGCAGAAAATTCAGGCGCGCATTATAGCAAATTCCCCCCGGTATCTCTAAGCCCAAGCTTGAATAAAGAATTTAAATCCCAAAACAACAAAGGCACGCCATCAGGTGCGTGCCTTTTTTTTGAACCACAGATTCTGTTTAAAAACAGGTGGCTTCAAATCCATTGCGTCGAATCAAATCAGAACTGGCTTTGATCCGGACATTGAAACCATTGGTGAATTCATTGAGCACATGGACTTCAAAACCATCGATGGGGTCAATGAAGGTTTCTCCGGTTTTCCACATCACCCCCTCGGTATCGGCATAGTCAGCTGGCGGGTCATCCGCGTCGACGACCCAAGGTGGTTGATTTCTACATTCACTGACGTGATGAATGATCACAGCCGTTCCTGGCAAATTGCTTTCATAGTCGCCCACTGTTTTGCGAGTCTCAACAAAATATTCTGTCCCATCAGACAAAGGGATTCGAACAAACTTGATGCCTGTTTGGGCTTGATGCGCTGTATACCGCAACAAAAACACATCATCGGACTGGGAATCGGCCACAAAACCGTCATTGGCATCCGTGACCCAACCCAATGCGTGTTTAAAATACATGTTGATGTGCTTGCCCAATCGCCCATAGGTGTTGTGATTGACACCATAACCGGTGGCCGCGCTCATCACGTCCCATGGTGAGTCATAAGGGTTGTCATCGCCATCTGAGTTGTTGGCATGTGGCAAACCGAAGCCATGACCCATTTCATGAGCAATCACACCCTCATTGGCATAAGACCAGGGTGGATTCCAGGTGGAACGCCATGATTTTTGCACACCATCCAAAGTTCGCCAGCGCGACCCGCCCCAAGCACAACAGTCCAAACTGTCATTGAACATCATGTTGATGCCTTGGAATGACTGGCCATTCCCTGCATCTGAAAAGTCAACAAAGGCATCAACGGCACCCACACAATCATCAAACAACAAACTCAAATCGGCATCTTCATCGCCTTTGTTGTCGATGGTCACATAGGTGCTCCTCGGAGAAGGCAAAGACACCCAATCCACAGCCACTGAACCCACCACATTGATGTTGCTGTAAGAAACTTCACGCCAATAATGATCCAGTCCAGCTGGTTGATTGGCATACATGCCGTTGAAATAACTCAAATTTTTGGGCTCGTCGCTATTATCCGAAAACCGACAGAGCAAAGAAATCCAAGGCTGTGAACCTGAAACTGGGTTGGCCCCTTCGATCAACTTCACGGCCATGATGGGGTTGTTTTTGTTTTTTTCTAAACCTTGGTCACTGAACACTTGAACCTTGCTGCCCAACCAGCGATGGATGGGTTGTTTTTTGAGGAATTCACGACTGAGCGAAAGTGGCATCATTTCATCACCTACCTGCAGGTAATAGCGTGTGATGTACTCTCCGTTTAACCCGTCACCATACTCGTGAACCAACACCCCTTCACTGTCAACAACTGCAGCTGCAGTGAAACTAAACAACAACATCATCCAAATAAACTTCATTCACGACTCCAGTGGGTAAAATAATCAGGCTAAAAACCGTTTTATTTTATGACATGACCAAGAAGGAACTGTGATTCAATTAGAAGTATCAAGAACGCTAGACAACACTTGCTGCCACAGGGCACGCACTTTGTCCAAACCTTGACCTTGGTAGCAGTCTTTGACATGCTCCAGTTGAACGGCATGACAGTTTTTGTCAGGTTTTCCATAGTGCCTGGTGATGTGACCGCCTTTGAATCGGCCGTTGACCACGTGAGTGAGCTGATTTTGTGAGCGCAAAGTTTCTGTGAACATTCGCTGGATGTCGGCTGAGCAACTGAGTCCCTCGTTGGTGCCCACATTGATGTCCGGCAAACGCCCTTCAAACAGCATTGGCAATTCAGCATCGATGCTGTGGGCATCAACCAACAAACACCAACCATGACGTGAAATAGCTGCATCAATCAATCCCTGCAACTGATCATGATAAGGCTGCCAATATGTGACAATGCGCTCTTGGATGGCTGTTTGACTGGGTGCCATGCCCTCTCGATACAATGACTGATCTCTGAATGTCCGCACCGGGCACACCGAAGTTTCTTGTTGTCCAGGATACAACGCACCGCCTGTGGCTGACCGGTTGAGGTCGACCACATAACGCGAATGGGTGGCAACAATCTTGCTGTAAGGAAATGCATCAAAGGCAAACACTTCACCGATGCCTGTGTCTCGGTCAGGTGTGTCCCAGAAATCTGGCTTGATGCTTTTTTTGATGGACCCAGGTATCAGCGCACCGTCATGCGGCACGCTGATCACCAGCGGCGAATCCGCTTGTGTTAACTCAAAGAGGGACACAGTGATTTAATGAATGGGTTGAGTTCGCCTGAGAGGACCAAAGATTGCATGTGTACGATGTCTGGGGAAAGCAAACGGTCTTTGTCCAGGAATGGCACGTTTTCACGCACTTTTTGATGAACAGCAAACAATTTGTCAGAGGTTTTCAAATCTTCATGAAAATCGATACTTTGACAGGCCGCCATGATTTCAATGCCGATGATGGTGGCACTGTTTTCAGCCAAGTCGGTCAATTTACGACCCGCGAAAGTGGCCATCGAAACGTGGTCCTCTTGATTGGCCGATGTCGGGATGGTGTCAACCGAAGCAGGGTGCGCCAGTGTCTTGTTTTCAGATGCCAAAGCTGCGGCAGTGACGTGTGCAATCATGAAGCCTGAATTGACGCCAGAATCAGGCACCAAGAAAGCAGGCAGGCGACTCAACACAGGGTCAATCAACATGGCTATCCGACGCTCTGACATGTTCGCCATGTCCGCCACAGTGATGCCGAGAAAGTCAGCCACAAAAGCCACCGGTTCAGCATGGAAGTTACCACCAGAGAGCACATCTCCTTCTTGTGCAAAGACCAAGGGGTTGTCGGTGGCCGCATTCGCTTCCGTCAGTAAAACATTCGCCACATGCTGTAAGGAATCCAATACAGCGCCCATCACCTGCGGTTGACAACGCAAGCAATACGGGTCTTGTACGCGGTCACAATCAACATGAGAACTGACGATTTGAGAGTCTTTCAGCAGCTCACGCAATGCCTTGGCCACTTTAATC
>JAUHZH010000146.1 GCA_030426065.1 Gammaproteobacteria bacterium | reverse complement strand
GCACACACGCTGTTGGTTGTTCCTAAATCGATGCCTATCAGCATGCCTGACTCCTTGTGTTACGTGATTTCGCGGGCCTGACTGTATGACTTGTAAAACAGCTTATTGACTTTAAGGGTGTTTTCCCTGACTTCACCCAGGCCCAAAAAACAGTGTTCATGGTCATACAGACGGTATGTCCCATCGGCTTCATTATAAGCGATTTTTTTCCCATGAATCATGTCCAGCGTGTTGGTTGCTGTCAGATCCAGTCGTGGGTACTCAATCAGGGCCTGCTCCAGGGGTAACAATTGACTGATTGGATCCTCCATGGCCGCCAGTTCTTCCAGGGTGTGCATCCCTGTGGCAGTGAAAATCCCGGTTTGGGTGCGGTGCAGTGCCGACATGTGGGCTACCGTGCCCAATTCATGGGCCAGGTCTTCCAGTAAAGTGCGGATGTAGGTTCCTTTGGAAACTTTGACTTCAAAGTCTATGTGTTGCGGGGTGTTTTGCAACAAGTCGAAGCGATGCACCGTGACCTGGCGCGCCGGTCGGTCCACAGTGATGCCCTGGCGTGCCAGGTCATACAGGCGCCGGCCTTCATGATGCAAGGCCGAATACATGGGTGGAATCTGTTCAATTTCACCAGTCAATCGTGCGGTGGCCTGAATCAGCTCAGTTTCACTGACTGCCGTGATTTCAGAGGTTCGGATCACAGTTCCGGTGGCATCACCGGTGTCAGTCTGACTGCCCAACACACAGCGCGCCCGGTAGGTTTTATCGGAGTTGATCAGTAATGCGGCGATTTTGGTGGCGTCCCCGAAACAACAGGGCAACAACCCGGTGGCCATGGGATCGAGGTTGCCGGTGTGTCCGGCTTTGTTGGCTTTGAACAGGTGGCGGACTTTCTGCAGCGCGGCATTGGAACTGATACCAGCTGGCTTATTGAGTAAAACGATGCCGTGGACATCCCTGAAACGGCGTTTGGCTGAACGTCGCTGTGTCATGGTGAATCGCTCAGGATTCGTCGTCGGGAAGATTCGGGTCTGTGGCCCTGGCTTGCTGAATCAGGTCTTCCAGCTTGCGGCCGTATTCCAGTGAAGCGTCATACTTGAAGCGCAACTCGGGAACTTTCCGACTGTTGAGCTGACTGGCCATGATGCGGCGCAATTGCTTTTCATTGAGCCTCAGGGTTTCCAGTGCCAGCTTTTCCTGGCTGGGATCCAGGGTGTTGATGTAAACCGTGGCAATCGACAGATCGCGGGTCACTTCGACATCCGAAATGGCAATGAAAGAAGTGTCTTCATCAGGCAAATCCTGATGAATGGCCGTGGCCAGTGTGCGACGCATTTGCGCCGCCACTCGATCACTTCTTTTGAAATCACGGTGTCCCATTCAGGTGTGCCCCATCAATCCAAGGTTTTTTGTACTTCAACACGTTCGAAACATTCGATCTGGTCGCCTGGCTGAACGTCTTTATACATTTTAACCCCAATACCACACTCGGTACCAGATTGAACTTCATTGACGTCATCTTTGTGACGACGCAGGGATTCCAACTCGCCTTCAAAAATCACGACATTGTCACGCAAAACACGGATCGGGTTGCTGCGTTTGACCACGCCTTCGAACACCAAACAACCGGCAATGGTGCCAAACTTGGATGAACGGAAGACATCACGAACCTCGGCGGTACCGATGATTTCTTCTTTGATTTCTGTACCCAATACACCCGTTACTGAAGCTTTGACTTGATCAATGGCTTCGTAAATGATGCTGAAGTAGTGCAAGTCCAAATCATTTTCTTTGATGATCTCTCTGGCCGATTTATCTGCACGGACATTGAAACCAATGATGATGGCGCTTGAAGCTGATGCCAACTGGGCATCGGCACTGGTGATGCCACCCACGCCAGATGAAATGACCTTGACGTCGACTTCATCGTTGGAGATTTTTTCCAAAGATTCTTTCAAAGCTTCCACTGAACCTTGGACATCGGCTTTGACCAACAGGTTGACCTGCAGTTTCTCCTCTTTGCCCATTTGTGACATCAGGTTTTCCAGCTTGGCTGCCTGTTGACGTCGCAAGCGCTCTTCACGTTGACGTTCACGGTTTTCTTGGGCCGCATCTCGGGCTTGTTTCTTGTCTTTAACGACCATGAATTCATCACCGGCCACAGGCACACCCGACAAACCGAGTACCACAGCAGGGATGGAAGGCCCGGCGGATTTGATTTCCTTGCCGTTTTCGTCAATCAAGCTGCGGATGCGACCGAATTGTTCGCCACACAGGATCATGTCACCTTTCTTCAAGGTGCCGCCTTTGACCAATACAGTGGCCACAGGACCACGGCCTTTGTCCAAAGATGACTCAACCACGATGCCCGATGCCGATGAATCAGCAACGGCTTTCAATTCCATCACTTCGGCTTGAAGTGAAACGGCATCCAACAAATCATCAATGCCTTGGCCGGTTTTGGCTGACACTTCAATGAATTGAACGTCTCCGCCCCAATCCTCAGGAACCACTTCCAAGCTGGCCAAATCTTGTTTGACTTTGTCTGGGTTGGCTTCAGCCAAATCAATTTTGTTGACCGCAACAATCAAAGGCACACCTGCTGCTCGCGCATGCTCGATGCCTTCTTTGGTTTGCGGCATCACGCCGTCGTTGGCAGCAACCACCAAAATAACGATGTCAGTGACCTGAGCGCCACGGGCACGCATGGCAGTGAACGCCGCGTGACCTGGTGTGTCAATGAATGAAATCACACCTCGGTCAGTGGTCACATGGTAGGCACCGATGTGTTGTGTGATGCCACCGGCTTCTTTGTCTGTGACCTTGGTTTCTCTGATGAAATCAAGTAACGATGTTTTACCGTGATCAACGTGACCCATCACGGTCACAACCGGCGGTCTGGTGCTGGCATTTTCGTCATCAACCGTAGACGTGGCTTCTTCTTTCAATTGTTCCGCTTTGGTTTTCTCAACCGCAGCAGAGGCATTGTGACCCATTTCTTCCGCCACCAAGATGGCAGTTTCCTGATCCAGTGGTTGGTTGATGGTCACCATCATGCCCATCTTCATCAATTCTTTGATGATTTCAGATGATTTGATTTTCAGCTCATTGGCCAACTCACCCACAGTCAAATGCTCTGGCACTTCGATGGTTTGCACCACAGGAGCGGTTGGTTTTTGGAAACCATGCTCAGATGGTTTTTTGCTGATGTGGGTCGGTCTTTTGTCCTTGATGCCGCCTTTGACGTGCAACTGCTTACGACCGTGCGGTGATTTGTTGCCACCACGGCCTTTGTTTCTACCGCCACCCGGCTTGTCATCCCTTCGGCCACCTCGGTCAGGTGTCGTGTTGTTGTTATCTTTGTTGTTCTGACCTGCTTTTTTGCGGTTGGCACGTTCAGCAATGGCTTTTTGTACCTGTTGCTCAACCATGGCGTCATGGCGTTTTTTGCGTTCGGCTTCTTCACGTTCCGCTTCGCTCAAACCATCATCTGGTTCTTTTTCTGCTGCAGGTGCTTCGGCTGGCTTGGTCACTTCCTCAACCACTTGAGGCGCTTCATCAGACACGTCGCTTTCAGCCACTGGTTGGGCTTGTTGCGTCGCTTCGGCTTGCTCTGCAGCTTCAGCTTGAGCCAATTGCTCTTGCGCTGCTTGTTTTGCAGCCGCTTCGGCAGCTTGCTCAGCCACTTCGGCTTGTTTGGCGGCTTCCACTTTGGCCGCTTCTTCCGCTGCCAACTGGTCTTTTCTGGCATCCAATGCTTTTTGTGCAGCCAAACGTTCTTTTTCAATCTCAGCCATCTCAGCTGCAGAAGGACCTGAGCTGACTTTTTTCTTTTTGACTTCGATGTTTATTTTTTTGGTTTTGCCCGGTCCCGTGTTGCCACTGGAGACCTTCAACACTTCTTTGGATTTCCGTTTCAACACCACCTTTTTACGCGGCGACAAGCTTTTTTTGTCCTTGCCGTGTGATCCACGCAAAAAATCCAACAATTTCATCTTGTCATCTTTGCTGATGGTGTCGGTCTCAGATTGGGCGGCTATGCCCGCACTGCTCAATTGTCCCAACAGTTTTTCTGTTGTGATTCCCAGTGCGTCAGCTAAATGTTTTACTGTTTCATCAGACATGTTGTCCTCCCATTATTCAAACCAGTGTTGTCTGGCTTCCATGATCAAATCAGATGCGGCTTGTTCCTCAATATCAACCAAGGCTTGCAGTTCATCCGTGGCCAACTCGGCCAAATCATCCCGTGTTCTTATGCCCTTTTCTGCCAACTGGTAAGCCAAGGTGTCGTTCATCAATTCCAAATTCAACATCGCATCTTCGGGCTTGCTGTTTTCCAGTTTTTCTTCTTTGGCGATCATTTGAGTCAACAATGCATCTCGGGCACGTTGTCTTAATTCATCAACCAGTTCTTCATCGAATTCCTCAATCGCCAACAACTCCGCTTTGTCAACATAAGCGATTTCTTCAATGGTTGAGAACCCTTCCTGAACCAACAAAACAGCCAAGTCCTCATCGACGTCCAGCTTTTCTTCGTAATCACGAACAAAAGTCATGGCTTCGGCTTCGCTTTTCTCTTCAGCTTGTTCTTGGGTCAATACATTGATGTTCCAGCCAGTCAACTCACTGGCCAATCGGACGTTTTGTCCGCCGCGGCCAATGGCTTGCGACAACTGCGCTTCACTGACAGCCACATCGATGGTGTTCTTCTCTTCATCCACCACAATCGACTCGATTTCTGCCGGTGCCATGGCGTTGATGATGAATTGGGCTGGGTTTTCATTCCACAACACAATGTCAATGCGTTCATTGCCCAATTCATTGCCAACTGAGGTCACACGTGAACCACGCATGCCGACACAAGCGCCGATGGGATCCAATTTTTTGTCATGAGAAAAAACTGCAATTTTGGCACGGTGTCCTGGATCTCGCGCCGCGCCTTTCAACTCAAGGAACCCTTGCGAAATTTCAGGCACTTCCATTTTGAACAGTTCAATCATGAACTCTGGACTGCGACGAGACAATGTCAAAATCGGTCCGCGATTGAATTTATTGACTTCAACCAGCAAGCCTTTCAAACGATCGCCGCGCTTGACCTTTTCACGAGGAATCCCGTATTCACGTGGTACGATGGCTTCAATACCACCACCCACATCAACGAAGATGTGGCCACGTTCAAAACGTTTAACGATACCAGACAGGACTTCTCCAACGCGGTCTTCAAACTGCTCGACCACTTGCTCACGCTCGGCCTCACGGACTTTTTGTAAAATCACCTGTTTGGCGGTTTGTGCAGCGATGCGGCCAAATTCCACCGATTCCATGGGCTCTTCAGTCACATCACCCAATGCCGCATCAGGATTGTCCTTCAAAGCATCTTCAAGCAAAATGTGTTTGTCTTCAGATTCAAACTCTTCTTCATCAACAACGGTCCAGCGTCGGTAGCTGTCGTATTCGCCCGTTTCACGGTCAATGTCGACGCGCACATCCATGTCTTTCATGTGTTTTTTGCGCGTGGCCGAGGCCAATGCCAACTCAATGGCTTCAAAAATCACTTCCGGATTGACGCCTTTTTCATTCGACAAGGCTTCGGCTACATACAGAATTTCTCTACTCATTTCTTCACTCCATCCAGCACCGGCTTGAGACGGGCTTTCATGACGTTGTCAAAATCGAACTGATAACTTTTTTGGTCATTACTGACGGTGATCACATCACCCTCAACGGCATCAATGATGCCTTTGATGTTCCTGGCACCATCCACTGGTTGTGCCAACTTAACCGTGACTGGCTGGCCCAGGTAGGTGGCAAAATGCGCACTGCTGAACAGCACACGGTCCATACCGGGTGAAGACACTTCCAGTACGTAGGCACTTTTAATTGGGTCTTCAACGTCCATGGTGGCTGAAATTTCACGGCTGACTTCGGCACAATCATCAACTCCCACGCCTTTGGGTGAGTCAATATACACTCGCATCAAAGCACCGTTCTTTTGTGGCATGTATTCCAAACCCCAAAAAACAAAGCAAGCGGCAGCAAAAGCAGGTAAGGCATAAAATAATCTGCCCGCCACATATTTTGCAGGTAAAACCAAAAAGGCTTTTCGTGCCAGGGCATAATGTTTTCGGTG
>JAUHZH010000145.1 GCA_030426065.1 Gammaproteobacteria bacterium | reverse complement strand
CGGTTTCTCCCGCACCCACAATCAAAACTTTTTGCTCAGACAATGCACCGAAGATCTGTCGGCTCAATTGGACAGCAGTGTGAGCCACTGAAACGGGATTTTTGCCTATTTCTGTGTCAGACCTGACGGCTTTGGCTGATTTGAAAGCCATCTGGAACAATTGATTGAGCTCGCTGTTGGTTGAAACCTGAGTGGCGGCTTCGTAAGCCCTTTTCACTTGTCCTTGGATTTGTGTTTCACCCACCACCAATGAATCAATGCCTGCTGTCACCGCAAACAAGTGAGATGCACATTCACCATTCAAACGATGATAGTACTGCTCATCCTGGTGATCCAGCCCCAAAGATTCCTTGACCGTTTGTTGCCATGAGGCAGACTCTTGGAGCACCATGTAGTATTCCGTGCGGTTACACGTGCTGATGATGGCAGCGGCATCAATGTGTGGGTGCTGGCACAGTTTTTCTATGGCATGGGTGTAGTCGTGCTCTGCCACTGTGTGGTGCTCACGATCCGCCATTTGGGCAGTCTTGTGATTGATACCGATGACACAAACAGGCACGTTGTTGACCCCAATGACTTAAAACTACAATTGTACGCCGAGTTTCTTGACCAGATTAACGATGCGATCGTGCAATTTTTGAGGATCAGATGCCAACAAGGTTGAATGGCCAATTTTACGCCCAGCCCTGGGTTCTTTGCCATACAAGTGCCAGTACAAATGCTCTTCATTGATGGACAAGACGTTATCTGGGAAAGCCCCAATCCAATTCAACATGGCGGCCATGCCATTCTTCATGGCGGTAGAACCCATGGGTAAACCCAGTCCCGCGCGCAAGTGGTTTTCAAATTGTGATGTGTGAGAGCCTTCGATGCTCCAGTGACCAGAATTGTGAACCCTGGGTGCCATCTCATTGACCATCACCGCCGTGTCGGTTTGGAAAAATTCAACAACCAACACACCCACATAACTCAGGGCGTGTGCCAAATCAATGGCATGTTGTTCTGTTTGTCCATCCAAGTCACTGCTTTTGGCGGGCACGATGGATGTGGTTAATATGCCGTTCTTGTGTTTGTTTTCACACAAAGGCCAAGTCGTCACTTCGCCCCTGGCATTGCGCGCCACAATGACCGAAACTTCCCTAACAAAATCAATGCGTTGTTCCAAAATCAAGGGCACTTCGAAAATGTCATCTGGGATTTGGTTGATCGAATCTTGACCATTGATTCTGAACTGCCCTTTGCCATCATAGCCCATGCGGCGTGTTTTCAAGATGGCATCATAGTCGAATTTCTTGGCTGCAAACATCAGTTCTGAACGGCTGTTCACCACCTCAAAAGCTGTGGTTGGGATGCCATGTTCCAGACAGAAACTCTTTTCAGTCAAGCGATCTTGGGCAATTTCAAGAACATCGGGGCTGGGGAACACTGGCTTACGTTTTTCAACGTATCGCAAAGCATCAACCGGCACGTTTTCAAAATCCAATGTCACCACATCGACTTTTTTACAGAACTCTTCCAATGCAAGTTCGTTGTGGTAATCAGCGACCATCAGTTCGCCCACTTGACCTGCACAAGCATCTGCAGTCGGGTCATAGAAGACAAACTCTAAACCCAAGGGATAGCCAGCCAAAGCCATCATTCTGGCCAGTTGACCGCCGCCTAAAATGCCAATGGTGGTGTTATTCATGATGCGGGGTTGGGGTTATCCAAAACATTTTGGGTTTGTTCATTGCGGAATGCATCCAAAGCATCGGCAATGTCTTTGTCGTGATTGGCCAAAATAGCAGCTGCTGACAAGGCGGCATTTTTGGCACCTGCATCACCAATGCTCATGGTCAGTACGGGAATTCCGGCTGGCATTTGAGCAATCGATAACAGTGAGTCAACACCATTCAAGGTTCTTGACTTGATGGGAACGCCAATCACTGGCAGAGGTGTTTTCGCCGCCACCATGCCTGGTAAATGGGCAGCGCCACCGGCAGCTGCAATGATCACTTGTAATCCGCGTGATTTGGCTTCGTTGGCGTAATTGAACATCAAATCAGGTGTTCGGTGTGCAGACACCACTTGTTGTTCAAATGGCACGCGCAATGATTTCAGTAAGTCAGCACAATACACCATGGTTGCCCAATCTGATTTGGACCCCATGATCAATCCGACTTTGGGTTTAGTTTCACTCATGGTGGAATTTTATCAAATTGCTTGGGTCACTTGAATACAATAATTAAACAAGGCCGGCAAAATGACCAATAAACCCAATTGAGCCAAAGCATTGATGCTCAAAACTGTTTTGACGTCAACATTGGCATCAATGGCGTGATCGGTGTCTGATTCTTCAAAATACATGACTTTAATCAAACGCAGGTAATAGAAGGCGCCAATCACCGCAAATACCACAGCAATCACAGCCAACCAAATGTGACCCTGGTCAACCACGGCTTTCAACACATACAATTTAGAGAAAAAGCCAATCAGTGGAGGGAATCCCGCCATGGAAGCCACCAGCAACAACATCATGAATGCATACCAGCCATTGCGTTGATTCAAACCTTTGAAGTCACTGATTTGATCGGCTTCATAGCCTTTGCGTGACAACAACACTATCATGCCAAAGCCACCCACGGCCATCACAGTATAAACGATGATGTAAAACATGGAAGCGGCATAGCCTTCTTGTCCACCGACCAGACCCAACAACATGAAGCCAATGTGGCCAATGGTTGAATAAGCAAACAGTCGTTTCAAGTTAGTCTGTTGCAAAGCAAACAAATTACCAATGATGATAGATACGATGGCCAAAGTGGCCAACATGGATTGCCAATGAATCATCAAGACATCCATGCCTTGCCCCAATATGCGGACAGCCAAAGCAAATGCGGCAATTTTGGGTGCCGATGCGATGAACAATGTGGTGGCAGTGGGTGCGCCTTCATACACATCTGGTACCCACATATGGAACGGGGCTGCACCGAGTTTAAAAGCGATCCCAACGATGATAAAAATCAAACCCAAGGTCAAGAACAAATCATTGTCTTGGCTGGCGATGGCTTGCGAAATCTCATTCAATTGCAACGACCCCACCGCACCATACACCAATGACATGCCATACAGCAGCATGCCAGAAGCCAAAGCGCCCAAAATGAAATACTTCATGGCTGCTTCGTTGCTTTTCACGTCTTTTCGGTGATAAGCAACCAAAGCATATGAACACAATGCCAATAACTCCAAACCCAGATACAAAGCAATCAAGTTGTATCCAGATATCATCACCATGATGCCCAAGGTGGCAAACAACAGCAGTGAGAAATACTCGCCAGACATGGTGTCGTGTTGCCTTAAATACTGCTTGGCGTAAAAGAACACCGGAATCATCAACAAGTAGACTGTCAATTTCAACACATCACCAAAACCATCTCTGATGAACGTCTCATTGAACAACAGTTGGCTGTTGAGCGTGGCACCGCCGGTGTGGTCCTTGACAGTCAATACAGCCGCGAATATAACTGTCAATACCGACAGGAACATCAAGAATCCACCTTTGGACCGATCAGTAAACAACCCAGCAACCAAGACGACACAGGCCATGGTTAACATAAAAATTTCCGGTAACGCCGGAATCAGTTCAGACCATGAAAACATCTTAAATCACCTTACTCACTGAAATATGTTCGATCACCTGTTGGACTGAAGCACGCATCACCTCAATCAATGGTTCAGGCCATACACCCACCAACAACACCATCAATGCCAACACCGCCAAAATGAAAAACTCCCTTGAGGTGACATCAGTTAAATTGGCCACTGCGTCATTGCTGATGGAGCCAAAGACCACCCGTTTGACCATCCACAAAGAATAAGCCGCTCCCACAATCAAAGTCACCGCAGCCAAAAAGGCCACCCAGAAGTTGGCTTGGAAACTGGCCAATATAACCATGAATTCACCAACAAACCCTGAAGTTCCTGGCAAGCCTGAATTGGCCATCGCAAAAAACACGAAAAAGGCACCGAACCAAGGCATGGTATTAACCACGCCGCCGTAATCCCTGATCATTCGAGAATGCAAACGGTCATACAAAACGCCCACACACAAAAACATCGCTGCCGATATGAAACCATGCGAAATCATTTGAACCATGGCACCTTCGACTGCCAGATTGCTGTTGCCACCAGACTTCACCAACCAAAACACCAAGAACAAACCCAAAGTCACAAAACCCATGTGCGAAATGGATGAGTATGCAATCAGTTTCTTCATGTCTTTTTGAACCATGGCAACCAATCCAATGTACACCACAGCAATCAAAGACAAAGTGACCAACAACCAAGTGTATTCACTGGACGCATCTGGCGTGATGGGCAGAGAAAAACGCAAGAACCCATAACCACCGATTTTCAACATGATGGCCGCCAGCACCACAGAACCACCGGTGGGTGCTTCCACGTGGGCATCGGGTAACCAAGTGTGAACCGGAAACATCGGGATTTTGACAGCAAAAGCAGCCAAAAAGGCAAAAAACAACCAAGTCTGCTCAGTCATAGACAGTGGCAAGTTGGCCAGATCAGTTAAATTCCAACTGCCGCTTTTCATGAACATATAAATCAAGCCGATCAACATGAACACCGACCCCAGGAAGGTGTACAAGAAAAACTTGATGGTGGCGTAGATTCGATTCGGACCACCCCAGATGCCGATGATGACAAACATCGGAATCAACATGGCCTCGAAGAAAATATAAAACATCAACGCATCTTGGGCGGAAAAGACGCCCACCATCATGCCTTCGAGAATCAAAAAGGCCGCCATGTACTGATGGATGTTCTTTTTGATGACTTGCCACCCTGCCAAGACAATCAAAACGGTGATGAACGTGGTCAAAACAATCAATGGCAATGCAATCCCATCAATACCCAAATGGTAATGGATGTTGAGGGCGTCAATCCAAACCGTCTTTTCGACAAATTGTAGCGCAGCCGTGCTGGCATCAAACCCCGTCCACAAAGGAATGCTCAGCAAAAACGTCAACAGTGAAACCAACAATGCACACACTTTGACAAATTGGGCCCTGCCGTGCCCCAAGGGCAACAACAACAAACCACCCAATATGGGCAACCAAATCAAGACACTCAACAAAGATCCTTCAAACATCATCACTGCCCTTTAAAAAATGTACAAACCAATGAAGACAATCACGCTGACCACCATGACCAAGGCATAGTGATAAACGTATCCTGACTGCAATGAACGGAACATGCGTGAGAACGCATTGACGACTTTGGCCAGGCCATTGACGATCATGCCATCAATCAATTTGGAGTCAGACCATTTCCATAACCATTCGCCCAATTTGACACTGCCTCCGGCAATGTACTTTTGATTGAAATCATCGAAGTAATATTTGTTTTCGAGTACCCGAGCCAATGGCGCCAGCTGTTTCTTGATCTGACCGGCCAAAGCAGGTTTTTTCATGTAAACATAAGTGGCAACTGCAAAACCAGCCACAGCCAACCAGAAAGCGGGTGTGATGAAACCATGCAGTGCGAATGCGCCCGGTCCGTCTTTGAAGACATACAAACCTATTTGTTTGATCACATCGTTTTCCGGGTTGACGTGCAAAGCACCGGCCAGAAAGTCGCCAAAAAGCATCGGTTCAATGGCCATCCACCCAATAAAAATTGAAGGCACCGCCAAAAGCACCAAAGGCAAGGTCACCACCCATGGAGACTCATGCAAATGGTCTTTGGTGTGCTTGTCCATGCGTTCTTTGCCATGGAAAGTTAAATACAACAAACGGTAACTGTACAAAGCAGTGACAAAAACGCCCAACAGGACCGCGACATAAGCCACACCAGAACCCCAACGGTCTGACATGTGCGTCGCTTCAATGATCACGTCTTTTGAAAAGAACCCAGAAAACCCTGGAAAGCCAGTTAAGGCCAAGGTGCCTATCCAACCGGTGATGAATGTGATGGGCATGTATTTCCGCAAGCCACCCATTTCCTGCATGTCTTGTTTGTGGTGCATGGCAATGATCACCGAACCTGCGCCCAGGAACAACAGGGCTTTGAAAAACGCATGGGTCATCAGGTGAAAAATGGCCGCCGAATATGCAGAAACACCCAGTGCAACAGTCATATAACCCAATTGTGACAAGGTTGAATAAGCA
>JAUHZH010000144.1 GCA_030426065.1 Gammaproteobacteria bacterium | reverse complement strand
GCTGCGAAAATATTTTTGCCCATAGCCCAACAAGGTCAACAAAGCAGACCAAGCCACCAAACTGCACACCGTCCACCAAATCGCCCAACGTGTTTTCAATGACAAATAAGGACTTAAGTCGGGTGAAAAATAATAGCCATAAAACAAGAGCGAACTGATCACCCAGCAAGACAAGTTAATCTTACGGTAACGCAACAAACACTGCCAAACCTCTGGGCTTTTGATCATCCACATGCCGAGGATAAAAAACCACAGATAAAACAATGACAGGGGCAAATTGGTGATGCTGTGACCTTCGTTGGGCAAAACCCAATTCAGCAACACCCGAAGAACAATCAGTGAAGCCACCCAAGAGAATAAACCCAGCGGGTGCATTGAAAAAGTTTTGAATCGTTGGTATTTTTTTTGATACCAGCTGCAGTTCACTGTTTTATATAAAGGCATGGCCAAGACAGAAAACACAATGATGTACTCTATGAACCACAAGTGGTTGGGCCGGAATTCAAAAGCCAAAGCAGGGTAAGCGTGCCACAAGGAGTCAAAAGCTTCTGGGTTTTCAAAATACGTTTGGGGCGGAATGACCAAAATCATGCCAACCACAAAAGGAATGAACAAGCGCAGGAATTTGTCTTTGAAAAATTGCTTGGCAGAGACTTTTGACAGCAACAAATAACTGCCAGCCCCGGCGATGAAAAACAGGCTGGGCAATCGAAACTGCTCAAAGTACACCATGATGTCGTCCAGTAGCTTACTGCTTTCAGCATTCATGATGTGCCAGTCATCGCCATTGAACGGCATCAAAACGTGATGAACGAACACGGCGAAGATCAGAAAAACCCGCAACCAATCCAATTCGTATACCCTTTGCTTGGTCATGTGCGGTGGTTTATCCTTCCAAAGCTTCTGAAAGTTCCATCCACTCTTGTTCTGCATCATCCAGTTGTTTTTTCAACGAACCGGCTTCTTCCATCCAGCGCTGTAATTGGTCGGCATTTTCGGGCAAATAGGCTTCATCTGACCCCAGTTTTGTATTCACTTCATCCAGTTTTTCAGTGAAGTGGTCGACCATCTTTTCCAATTTCTGAATGCGGTTTTTTTGCGCCTTGTTGGCTTTGTGGTTGGCTTTCTTGCTGACTGCCTCGGTGCTAGAGTTTTCAGATTCTGCGGCTTTGAGTTGGTTTTTGATGTGGCTTTGGTAGGCCGCAATGTCGCCATCGAACTCATGAATTTGGCCATGTAGGACATAGACCATTTCATCAACCACACTGTTGAGCATGTGCTGATCGTGCGAGACCAAAATCACCGCACCTTCGTAAGCCTGCAACGCAAAACTGATGGCATCACGCATGTTGAGGTCCAAATGGTTGGTGGGCTCATCTAGCAGCAACAAGTCAGGCCGCTGATAAACAATCAACGCCAAAGCCAAACGGGCTTTTTCGCCACCAGAAAAAGGGGCAATGGCGGTGTCGGCTTTTTCACCTTGGAAGCCAAAACCACCGAGGAAATTTTTGATGTCTTGGTCACTGGCTTTGGGGTCCAATGCCAACACATGTTCAATCGCACTGTCGTTGCTTTGCAGTTGTTCCAATTGGTGCTGAGCAAAATAACCCAGGCGCAGGTCTTTGGCGGTTTTCCTTTCGCCCTTAGTCAATGGCAACTCACCAGACAAAGCCTTGATCAGGGTTGATTTACCGGCGCCGTTGCGTCCCAAAAGACCGATGCGGGCTCCGGCAGTGGTGGAAAAGTTGATGCCGGTGAAGACATGGTGATCACCGTAACCGATGGTGGCTTGTTCTAACTCAATGATTTGGTGTTTGAGGTTTTGGCAAGGCAGAAAAGAAAAATGAAACGGGTTCTCAACCTGTGCGGCGGCAATCGCATCCATCCGTTCCAATGCTTTCAACCGGCTTTGTGCCTGTTTGGCCTTGCTGGCTTTGTAACGGAAGCGATCAACATAAGCCTGCATGTGAGCGATTTGTTTTTGTTGTTTTTCAAACATGGCTTGCTGCAGTGCCAGACGCTCCATCCGGGTTCGTTCAAAGTCACTGTAGTGACCAGTGTATAGGGTCAATTGTTGGTGTTCAATGTGTAAAATGTGACTCACCACGGCATCGAGAAAATCGCGGTCATGCGAAATCAAGATCAAGGTGCCTTCATAACGTTTGAGCCAGTCTGACAGCCAGACAACGGCCTCCAGGTCCAAGTGGTTGGTGGGCTCATCCAGCAGCAGCAAATCCGAACGACACATCAGGGCCTGTGCCAAGTTCAATCGCATCCGCCAGCCGCCCGAGAACGAAGCCACGGTTTGTTGCTCCTCACCGGCAGCAAAACCCAGACCGTGAAGCAAACGTCCGGCTTTGGCATGGGCGGCATAACCACCGATTTGCTCCATTTCTGCGTACAATTCGGCCAGTTCATCGTGGCGTTCAGCCATCACAGCACGTTCAATTTTTTGCTCCAGTTCGCGAAAAGCGACATCACCGTCCAGCACATAATCCAAAGCCGACTGATCCAAGGCGGGGGTCTCTTGTTTGACGTGAGCGATTTGCCATTTGCTGGGCAGTTCACAATCACCCAAGTCAGCAGAAAGTTGGCCCATCAACAAAGCAAACAGGCTGGACTTGCCGGTGCCGTTGGCGCCAGTTAAACCGACACTGTGGCCCGCATGGATGGCCACGGAGGCATTTTCGAAGAGTAATTTATCGCCGCGGCGGAGGCTGAGTTGGCTGAGTTTGATCATGGCGGCATATTCTGACTACTGACGATTTATAAATCAATTATAATCAACTGAATTCATTTCAAGATGTTCCCATGATCGAAGAAAAAATCATTGGCCTGTTGTTTGTCATCATGGCGTTGTTTATTTTGATGGCCGTGTTTTTTTATCAATTGATGCGCCAGAGTCGACACAGCAACCAACAGCTGACCGACATCGCCAAGTCGCTGCGCATTTTGGCCAAAGCGCCCAAAGATTTTGATGAAGGCCAGATCATTAAAAAATTGGAAGACAAGCACAAATCACCCTTTGACTGAAGGCATGAAAGGGAAAAGGCAGCGTGTTTTTTTGATTCAAACGCCTGAGCGGGTAAAATACCTGGTTTGAACTGAATAAAACCCATGAGCCAACAATTCACCGGCAGTGACCGCTATGTGGCCACTGAAGATTTGCAAATGGCGGTCAATGCCGCCGCCACCCTCCAGCGCCCCTTGTTGATCAAAGGCGAGCCCGGTACGGGCAAAACCATGTTGGCCGAGGAAGTGGCTGCAGCCATGGACATGCCCTTGCTTTCTTGGCACATCAAATCAACCACCAAAGCCCAACAGGGCCTGTATGAATACGATGCGGTATCGCGTTTGCGTGATTCACAACTCGGTGATGAGAAAGTCCACGACATCAAAAACTACATCAGGAAAGGGATGTTGTGGCAGGCTTTTGAGAGTGATCAACAAGTGGTTTTGTTGATTGATGAAATCGACAAAGCCGACATCGAATTTCCCAACGACTTGCTGGTGGAGCTGGACAGGATGTTGTTCACCGTCTATGAAACCGGACAGACCATTGAGGCCAAACACCGACCGATCATCATCATCACCAGCAACAACGAAAAAGAACTGCCCGATGCGTTTTTGCGCCGTTGTTTTTTCCACTACATCAACTTTCCAGACAAGGAAACGATGAAACAAATTGTTGCGGTCCATTACCCTGACTTGCAGAAACAATTGTTGAATGCGGCCTTGGAAACGTTTTTCGAATTGCGAGAAGTTTCAGGTTTGCGCAAAAAACCATCGACCTCAGAATTGATTGATTGGATCAAATTGCTGGTCGCTGATGACATCTCACCCGAAGTGTTGCAAGGCAAAAACATCAAAGAAGCAATTCCGCCACTGTACGGTGCTTTGCTGAAAAATGAGCAAGATGTTCACATGCTACAAAAGCTGGCATTCATGATGCGCAGGGACGGGTGATCATCGGCGATGTTGATTGATTTTTTTTACACGGTCAAAAAAGCAGGTGTGCCAGTTTCGACCAAGGAGTTGTTGCTGCTACACGAAGCTTTGGCTGCTGAAGTGGCATTTGGCTCAGCCGATGCTTTTTATCAATTGGCCAAATTATGTATGGTCAAGGATGAAAAGCATTTTGATAAATTCGATGTTGCTTTTGGCCATTTTTTTCATGGTTTGGAAATGATTGAAGACATCGAATCATTTTTGATTCCCCATGATTGGCTGTCTCCGGATTGGGTCAAGAACCTGTCCGAAGAAGACAAAAAGAAAATCGAAGCCCTGGGTGGATTGGACAAGTTGATGGAAACGCTGAAAAAGCGGCTCGAAGAACAGCAGAAGCGCCATCAAGGCGGCAATAAATGGGTCGGCACCGGTGGTACTTCGCCCTTTGGCAATTCAGGTTACAACCCGGAAGGCATCCGCATCGGCGGTCAAAGCCAACACCAACGCGCAGTCAAGGTGTGGGAAAAACGCCAGTTCAAAAACCTCGATGATTCAGTTGAGATTGGGACGCGATCGATCAAGATGGCATTGAAAAAACTGCGCAAGTTTGCCCGCACCGGCGCCGCCGATGAACTCGATCTGGATGACACCATCCGATCCACAGCCAACAACGCCGGCCTGCTCGATTTGAAAATGCGCCCGGAAAAGCACAACGCCGCCAAGCTGTTGATTTTTTTCGATGTCGGTGGCTCGATGGATTGGCACATCCAGCTCTGTGAAGAACTGTTTTCAGCGGTCAAAACCGAATTCAAACATTTGGAATACTTCTACTTTCACAACTGCATTTACGAAAACCTCTGGCGTGATAACCACCGCAGATGGAAAGAAAACATCAACACCTGGGATGTGATCCACACCTACCCCAAAGACTACCACGTCGTCATCGTCGGTGATGCGGCGATGAGCCCTTACGAGATCAGCCACCCTTATGGCAGTGTTGAACACATGAACGAAGAACCTGGGCGTATGTGGTTACAACGCGTGTTGGAAACTTGGGAACAAGCAATCTGGTTGAACCCCGTCAATGAGGACCACTGGCGATACACGCATTCGACCCAAATGATTCATCAACTGATGGGTGGGCGGATGTTCCCATTGACCCTGGCGGGTTTGGAAGCCGGCATCAAATGCTTGTCGAAATAGCAGCCTGGGAAGTTAAGCTGAAGTGCTCAACGACAACAGATAAACCAGTAACGTCACTCCTGCGCATGTGGAAGTCTTTTTTAGATCGTCATTGCGGCGCAGGCCGCAATCCAGGAAATGTGAATGTTCAACCAGATCAAACCATGGTTCCAAGAACCGTCAAAAGCCCTTTAACCACTGGACTCCGGCCTCCGCCGGAGTGACTGAAAGATAAGGGGTTTGGTTTCAGCTGGTTCAACCGGCTTGGGTTGAAGCTGACTGAACTCGTCGAAGTCTTTAGTTGAAGTGTTAGTTCGAAACAAAGAGGTTTCGAAAAGCTCAACCGGCTTGAGGTGTAGGTGACTGAGCTCGTCGAAGTCCTATCTGTGAGCTTAGAAGTTGACCAGGTCAATCCACCAACCCAGCGCGCAGGTTGTGGATCAATGCCGGTTGGAGTAATTTGGGTTCGGCCAATTCGGCGTCCCTTTGTGTTCTGTATGCGATGAAATCGGCTTGATCAAAAGGGTCTTTGCAATGGACGTTTTCTTGTTTTTGCCGTCCCACAGTGATCAGGTCTTCAGCCGCCCTGTCCTTGGGGTAATCATGACAGAGGCACATGTGGGTGTCATCCGGTAAAGCCAGCAGTGCTGAAATGCTTTGGTGTAACACGGCCGCATCTCCGCCTGGGAAATCACAGCGGGCACTGCCCAATTCGGGATGAAAAATGGTGTCACCGACCACGGCATAAGGGCCGATCAAGTAACTGACACCGTCGTTGGTGTGACCGGGTGTATTTTTTACGGTCATTGTGTGCTGTCCAATGGTCAATTGATCGCCGTTGTTCAACAAACGATCGAACTGAGATCCATCGGCTGTGAAACCTTCACCCAAAGGCAAGTCGTCTTTGAAATGATTTTGTACCCAAGTGATGCCATGTCCAGCACAGACCTGTCCGCCCAATTGAGATTTCAGGATTTGTGCAGCCGTCAAATGATCGGCATGGGCGTGGGTTTCTAAGATGTATTTCAGTTGCC
>JAUHZH010000143.1 GCA_030426065.1 Gammaproteobacteria bacterium | reverse complement strand
TTTACTTTAAAGCTTGCAAAATGCAAGTTAATATTTATAATTAAGCCATGAGCCCCAAAAACAGTTACAAACTCACCGTCTGCCCCATGACCTATGTATTGGACATCCTGGGTGACAAGTGGACCTTTCTCATCATCCGAGACATGTTGTTCAAAGGATGTTGCCGCTACCAGCAGTTTGCCGACAGTGACGAGGGTGTCGCCACCAACATCCTGGCCTCAAGATTAAAAAAATTGGTGCAGCATGGTTTGGTTACGCAATGCAAGGACCCGAACAACGGCCGGCAAAAACTCTATCACTTGACAGACAAAGGGCTCGACCTGATCCCCAGCATCTTGCATTTGGTCAAATGGAGTGGCAACCACGACCCCGAAACCTGTTTGCCTGAAACCATCCAAGCGTATCTCGAATCCAACTTCGATCAAGCCGTAGAATACGTGCGCAAGGAATACGCACAAATGTGTCAGGGCAACCACCAAGCCGCAGCCACAGTTGAATAACACAAGCTTTTAACCCGTCGAAAGATTTTGAGATTCAACGACTGATGGCATCAGTCGTTGAAAGGCTGGTTATGTGTTGGGCATGTCTGTTTGTTCAAGTGCGCTCATGACGATTGACACTTTCAAATGAGGCGGTGAAATGCGATGATAATTCAATGGTTGCATTGATATTTGAAGCCCTCTTGCCCGCCTTGGGTGAAATTTTTGTATACATGTTCATTGAGCTGTTCCTGTACACCTTTTGTTATTCCTTGGGTTATGGTTTTTTAAAAGTCATCACTTTAGGTCGTTACCCCAAGCGATACATACCGGGTAAACCAACAAAATTTGGTGATGTGGAAGGTTTGGTGGCACTTGGTTTCTTGCTGGTGCTGTTGGTGGTTTGGGTTTGGGTTTGGTGATTTGATGGGCATCAAACCGCTCACCGGGGGCCAATGCATAGTTCATTGGCCCTGGTGAGCGGTTTGTTCATCACTCTTTGCTGAATTGGTCTTTGAAACCGTTATCAAACAATCCTTGTAATGCCGTGACCTTGTCGCCTTCTTTGATGATTCTCATCCTGAAGCTGTTGTCAGCCGCGAGTTCGAACAGGTCTGCTTCAAGTGCATTGAGTGCCATCTTGGGCCCTGATCCACGTTGGTAGTAAATGCGATCTCCTTCGACCACCAGTTTCCTTGGTCCATATGTGCCTGCGTATGATTGCAAGGTAGTTGCATCGAGGGTCACGGGGTTCAGTTTGGCTTTTTCAGAAACCAGATACCAGCGATACAAGTCACCTTCCGGTCCCGGGTTTTCTTCTGCCAATTGAGTCAAAGCATTCACTTGGGCTGTGACCAGTGCATCGGTGGCTTTTGTTGCAATGTGTGGAATCACGCCCACGCCTTCCCAATTGGTTTGTGTGATGGGGTTGGTGGATCGGCCATAAGGGACAAACAATGTGAATGCCTCATTGATGACTTCAAAGTCTCCCGGATGGGCGCCACCCATGGTGGTTTCACCAATGATGGTTGCGCGTTGGAGGTGTTTCAGGTTGTAGCTGAATTCTTCGGCGGCCGAATGGGTGTTGGCACTGGTGAGGACATACACTTTGGCATCGGGGTTGCGTTGGCCCGGTACATAGGGCAGTGTCCAGTTCTGTGTGTGTTTGTTTTCTGGACGCCAATAAGAGCCACTCAGGTGGACAGGTTCTGGGTCAAACAAATAGCTGCTCAACAATTGAATCATTTTCCACGAACCACCGCCATTTTGGCGCAAGTCAAATATGATGGCGTCGGTGTGGCTGAGGAAGTTCATGGCAGCGGTGGCCGTTTCAGCCGCATGTTCCGTGTCATGAAATACATCGAGTTTCAAATACCCCAAATTACCAGGTAAGATTTTGACCGACTGAAAACCAAAGTTCTGCTGTTGCATGGCTTTCAAGGCGGCAGCTCGCGCCGTAGGATCACCTGCTTCATTGGATTGAGCCAGTATGTGTGCTGCATGCTCGGGGTTGAATTCAAACATCAAGTGCGTGTCATCGACCACTGACCGGATGTCTTGATGAATGCGTTCAGAGAGGGCCATTGGGTCTTTGAGTTTTTTGTATTGGCCTTTTTTGAGATTTGATTTGAGCTGTTGGCTTATTTTTTGGCCTTGCTCTGGATGAACGTACTTGGCTTCGAGCAAATCAGCAACCGAATGGACCAGTTTGTCAATTTCCTTGTGGCTTAATGTTGGATCTGGTGCTGAAGCTTGTGCCAATGGAGCCAGCATCAACCACAGGCAAGCCACCATCAATTTTTTCTTTCTCATTGATTCCTCTTTTGTTTTAACGGTATTGAGAAAGACCGGCACGGTGACATTTGGTTCAGTTCTTGTGGTGATAAAATATATTCATTGATGCACCATGAGAACATTCAATCGCCATTCTCATTCACCAATGCAGCAGTCAAAGATTGTATGGTGTGTAAGGTTTCAGCCATGGATTCCTGACTGGCGGCTTGTTTCAATGTTTTGTCCATGGCGGCCAGCTCTTTTCGGCATTGGCTGATCAGTTGTTCTCCTTGTTCGGTGAACTGGATGGTCTTTTGCTTGCCCTTGCCTGGTGTCTGGATCAGCCAACCCAATTGGACCAGGTCTTTGACATTTTTGGCCACCATTTGTCTTGAAACGTCCAATTTGCGTGCCAGTTCTGACGCGTGGTTGTCACCACAATCAAGGGCACTCAAAAAGTTCAAACGGTTCTGATTGACTTGCGTCATGCCTTGCCGTTGGAGGGATTGGATCAAGTGTTTGCTGATGATTTCTTGCAGCGCCACAGAAGACATCACCAAGGTGAGTGTCAATGAATCTTGCATTGGCGTGCCTTTTTGTGTAAACCGGGTTGACATAAAGTGAAATGGAATATATTATGTCAACTTAGTTTACATGAGATCAAAGAAATGTCCAATGTTCAAATCATCCTGAAGCTCAATGGCCTGAATTGCATCCTGTTTGGCATGTTGTTCGTGATGATGCCCGAACCCATTCTGACATTTTTAAGCAGCACAGACCCGATGCCCAAAGCGGTGTTGTTGGCCATCGGTGTGGTATTGAATCTGAATGGTCTTTTTTTGATGTGGTTGGGGAGTCGCCCCCAACCACACCCGGTGCTGGTGAAATTGGTGGCATTGGGCGATTTCATTTGGGTGCTGGCATCTGTGGTGTTGCTGGTGATGCAGCGGTGGATCACCGAAAGCAATGGGGTGGCGGTGACTGGTCTGCTGGCCATCTTGGTGGGCTGGTTGGGCTGGCAACAATGGCGCTATGCAGCCCGCACCGTCCCATCATGACCTAACAATCAGCTGGGCCGTTTCAAAGGTTCGGGTTCGACCGGTTGGCTCAACAGCAAATCTTTGCCTGCTTGCATGTCGCCATCGACTTGTTGTTTCAATCGATCGCGGTCTCTTTTTCTGATGTCAGCGACGTGTGCTTGGGCCACTTCCTCACTCAAACCCAAGCCTTCCAGTGTTTTGAAACTGAGGTGCAAGGCGGACTCGAATGTTTCGCGCACCGAATAAGCAATGTTTCTTCTATTCAACTCAATGGAGTGGCGGCGATCAAATGAGCGAACAAACAAGGGCAACTTGGGGTTTTGCGCTTGAATCACATCAACGATTTGGGTGGTGATGGCCGGTGAATCGGTGGCCACCACCACAGCCTGGGTGTTGTCGATGCCGGCTGCACGGAGGATGTCACGTCGGGTGCCGTCACCAAAATGCACCCGGAAGCCGAATTTTTGGGCTTCCTTGATGCGCTTGGCGTCGTTGTCCAAAATGGTGATTTGCACACCATCAGCGAACAAGGGCTGTGAAACGATTTGGCCAAAACGACCAAAGCCAATGATCAATACCTTGCCTTGGGCATCATCAAAATTTTCCTCAGGCGTCATCTCTGCTTCTGTGTGGAGCAGTTTCGGTGTGAGTTGGTTGAACAAAGGGGACAAGACCATGGTCATTGATATCACCGCAATCAGCAAAGAGGCCAATGCTTCATCCAAAAGCAAGGCACCACTGGCAGCAGTGAACAGGACAAATCCAAACTCACCCAGTTGTGGCAGGGCCATGGCCGTTTGAAGCGATGTGTTGTGACAGTGACCCGTGACCCTTGCGACACAATAAAGTGCCACCGCTTTGATCAACATGACCAGTGGTGCCAAAGCCAAAATCACCAGCCATTGAGATTGAACCACGGATAAATCCACCGACAAACCCACGGCCATGAAAAACAACCCCAGGAACAAGCCCTTGAAGGGCTCGATGTTGGCTTCCATCTCATGCCGGTAATTGGATTCTGCCAACATCACACCCGCGATGAATGCGCCCATGGCATAGGACATGCCAGCCACATCCATCAACATCGCTGCGGCAATCACGATGGCCAATGCACAAGCGGTCATGATTTCATGAGAGTGGCTTTTGGCCAACCAGTTGAACAAAGGGTCGAGGGCAAATTTGCCAATCAAAACCAGAATGACAATCGCAGCCACGGCGACACCGACATGAACCATGCTTTGTTGCCAGGTCATTTCTTCAGAACCGGGTGCCAGCAGGGTGACCATCAGCAACAAAGGCACAATGGCCAAATCCTGAAACAGCAAGATGCCAAATGCTTTGCGTCCATGGGCGCTCATCCGCTCACCTTTCTCATCCAAGCTGCTCATCACCATCGCGGTTGATGACAGGGCCATGCCCATGCCAATCACCAATGCCGTCGGCCAATTGAGGCCAAAAAGCAGCGCCGCAGCCATCAACAGCACACCGGAAACCAACATTTGCAGCAAGCCCAGGCCGAAGATGTCTTTGCGCATGCGCCACAAAGTGCTGGGGTTGAGCTCCATGCCGATAACAAACAAGAACAAAACCACACCAAACTCAGAAAAATGCAGCAACTCTTCAGGGTGGTCAGCAAAGCGGCCTGAGTAAATCCAATTGATGGCCACACCAGCAACCAAATATCCCAACACGGTGCCCAATCCCAATTTTTTGAACAAGGGCACAAACAAACAAGCGGCAGCCAATAAAGCCAAAGCCTGAAGGAAGAACAATTCGATGTGGGTGAAGTTGAAGTCCATGGTTAACCTGGTTAAAAATCAAAGACAGTTTAACACTTCAGTCATTTGGTGTGGTGTCCTGAAATTGGATAGGGCAGATTCACAGTCCGCTGATAGCCCATCCAAGTACAGGACACCACACCAGGTGCATGTTCTAATCATCGGTAAGGGATGGTGATATAATCAAAGAACAATATTAATAAAGAGGTATGCCATGTTGTATGTAGTGATTGTTTTGACTTTGGTGTTGTTGCAGTATTCATTTTTTTCTTTTCAAGTGGGCAAAGCCTGGGTCAAGCATGAAATCAACGCACCGGCCATCAGCGGGCACCCGGAGTTTGAACGGATGTTTCGGGTCCAGCAAAACACTTTGGAGTTGCTGATTGTTTATGTTCCAGGCTTGTTTTTGTTTGCCACCAATACACATGCTTTGAGCGCGGCGCTGGTGGGTGCTGTGTTTTTGATGGGCCGCCATTTGTATTTCCAATCTTATGTGAAAGACCCCAAGACCCGAGGACCGGGTTTTTTGATGAGTTTTGCCTCAGCCCATGTGCTCCTGCTGGGCGGTTTGGTTGGTGCCATCATCCGCTACCTTTTTTGATCCAACAGAACGGATGGCCAAACTCGATTGTATGTTCAGCACAATGACACATGACCTCAGAGGTAGACTTGAAGGATGTTGTTTGCCAACTGAGGGTAAACTGAACGGATCATCATGAGCTTTGGAAGGGAAGGCTGCCAAGTTTTACTTGAACAAGCCCGAGATTGCCGGATGAATGATTGTTTGGATGATGCCATGCGGTTGGCCAGGCAAGCCCAAACCTTGGCGGAGTCCTTACCAGAGCAAACGTGGCTCTTTGAAAGCCATTGTTTTCAAGCCCAGATCCACCGGGATCAAGGCGATTTATATGCCGCTTTGCAAGCTTACCTGTTGGCCAATGAACTGGCCACAACACAACAGCTGGGGCCCGCCTTCCTCGCCAAAGCCCAAAAACACATCGGAGCGTGCTTGTCCCAGCAGCATCAATTTGAAGAAGCCCGACCTTGGCTTGAAAAAGCCCTGGAATTGACCATGAGCAGCCATGGAAATGACTCACTGGCCTGGGCCAATGTCAGCCGTGAATTGGCGCTGGTAT
>JAUHZH010000142.1 GCA_030426065.1 Gammaproteobacteria bacterium | reverse complement strand
AATCACAAACTTCATCGTCCACCCAAGCATTGGCATTGCCTATGATATGGGCTTCGCCCATGGGGCCATTTTGATCAACGCGGTGGCAATAATGGCATGAGACACCGGTGTAATCGTTCAAAGAACCGTCGCGACTGACGTGGTCACCAGAAAGTCCACAACCAGCAGCACCATTCAGTGCAGGTGTTTGACCCTGAAGTGGTTTGGCTGCTCGTCCGGCCAGCCAACCTTGTGGCGTGTGACAACGGATACAAAAATCACCGATGCCTGGGATGTCGTTGTTGGCCACATCCAATGCCGCCCAGAACAATGGATCGCGCGATGCATTGGCCTTCATTGAACCTGCCCAGGTCAAATACGGCATGTATTTTTTGTCATCATCGAAACTGGGGGTGTTGGGATAGCCTGCATGGCAGGAATGGCATTTGGAACCGCCTTCCAATTGAAAATTCAACCCCGGCTGGGTGCCATGCGGGGTGAAGTCTGTTTGTCCTGTACAAAGTCCTGACAAAAGCATCAGCCCTGTCAAAACCAGTCCTCTCTTTCTCATTGACTTTGTTCGTTTTTATTGTTGGCGAATAATTATAGCCATCTTTGTCGACAATAACTGACATTTGTCTCAAATTATCAACAAAAAACACCTGTTTTATTTCATACCCAGTCAGTAATTCACCATATCTGACGCCATGTTGCACATCTAAAATGGCCACATCGACATTGAAGTCGATGAGTTTAAAAACGAAAAACGGAGGAATTTATGAAAAAAATGATCAAAGCCCTGCTTGTGGGTGGTTTATTGATGGCGCAATCGGTTTGGGCTGCTGTGAATGTCAACACCGCCACTGCAGAACAAATTGCGGATGAACTGAAAGGAATCGGTCTGGCCAAAGCGAAAGCCATCGTGGAGCACCGCAAAACAAACGGACCTTTCAAAACAGTGGAATCACTGACCGAAGTCAAAGGCATTGGCCTGAAAACGGTTGAAAAGAACCGCAAGGACATCGTCCTCAAGTGATCAACCAATCAAACCCGACAAAGGATTGAAGCAAACAAACTGACAGCTGTTATCGTGAGTGTTTGCCAGGGTACGAGGTGAGGCTCAACCAGCCCAAGGATCGGGCTGGTTGTGTTGTTTTTCATCACGATCCTCAGATTCATCGTTGTGACTCAAATAACTCAAAGTCACTTCACGGTGCTTTCTGTTGATGATTTGTCGTTGGATTTGTTCATCATCCAAAAGGTCCTCAGCAGATTCAGACAAGTGCTCAAAAACTTTTTTGTAGCTGTCTGTCAAATTGTCAATCAGATCAGCGGTTTGGGCAAAATGCCCTTCCACTTTGTCCTGATAATCCTTGAGCTTCTTTTCCACTTCTGCAGCACTTTGGTTGTCGTGTTTGCCATGCATCATAAAGAACATCAACAACACGCCAATCACCAACCCAACCAATCCTGCCAACAACACATCCATCAATGGTTCTCCTTCGATTTATTCTTCATAAATTCAATCACATCTGCATCTGACACAGAGACTTCTTGTACCAAAACCCAAGGTGCCACAGTCACCGCTTTAAAAACTGAACGCGCTGCCACCCATGCTTTGGCATGTTCATCATGCGCCCTGATGAGCTTTTCTCCTTCAACCCAAGTTTGAATCTGGTCCGCATCATCGGCATGCATGGCCATGGCCACCTGGACGATGTCCAAGTCGTTGTCAGCCAGCAACACCACACCTTTTGCGAAGTGCTTTTGTATATCCAAATGACTGATGACGCCAAGCTCTTCCTCGAAGTGGTCTTGGGTGGTCATTTCTGCTTCATTCATCCTCATCCGCTCCTGCACTTTCAAGCCACGTGCTGACTGGCTTTTCTCGCCAAGGTTTCCTGGCCATGTACTGTCGCAACCTGGCGACACCATCCGGGCAAAAATCGTGGGGCTGTTTGGCCGAGGCCGCCATCCATGATTCATTGTCTTCAAAATCATCCAGATACAGTCCGCAATATGCTTCAACAACAAACCCTTGCGTGGCAATGGCCTCATTGAATTCTGAAATCTCAGCCAAAACAGCCGCCTTGGTATCGATGTAACTCAATGGCATGCGCTCCAACCCACCCATACTGGACTCCAGTTGTGACATCAGGCGCCAAGCTTTTTCACCATTGCGACATGATTTTTCTGGCAAGGTGGCCAACATCCACGCGTGGTCGTTGTAAGCCACATCCACCCCGCGTTTTTGCGCTTCATCAAACAGCTGGTAAGCCGATTGACAATCAACAGGTCGATCATCATAGCCATAAACATGGTAGTTACCCATGCGATAAAACGATTCGGCATGCCCTTTTTTGGCGGCTTTTTCAAACCAACCGTGGGCCGACTCAAACTCTTTGTCAAAAAATTGCATCAGGCCAAATTCGAACATGCCATGGGGGTGGTCCATCTCTGCGGCTTTTTTGAACCATTTTTTGGCTTGTTCTAAATCGGTGGAAAAGTTGCCTTCGCCTTTGAGGTATGTGTTGCCGATGAAAAAGGCCGTTTCGGCATCACCTTGAGCGACTTTTTCCAACAGTATCTCAGGTATTTTAGGTTGTTCTGCTTCTGGCTCGTTGGCCCCAACCAGGCCCAAACCCATCAACAAAATCAGTGTCACAAATGCGCGTTTATCCATGATTCAAATTGTACTCCTCTTTGCTGGTAGTTGGCAAACGCATCAAAACTGGGCGCACCGGGTGACAGCAACACCACATCGCCTTTCGTTGCCTGCTGGCAGGCGGCTTCAACCGCTTGTTTCAATGTCTCATACACAGTACTTTTGACACCAAATTCAGCCAATTGTGCCCTGATTTTTAAACCATTTTGACCACTGCACAAAATGCCTTTGGGAGGCCGGGCACTGACCTGCTCAGCAAAACCACGCCAGTCCAAACCGCGATCAAAGCCACCCAACAACAACCAGGCCTTCGAAACGTCGACCGTTGCCAGAGCCGCCAAAGTCGACAACGGGGTCGATGATATGCTGTCATTGATGGCTTCAACACCATGGAATTGGCCCAAGGATTGCAGCCGGTGCGGCAAAGGCTGGAAAGTCTTCAAAGCATTGACGGCTGGCCTGATGGGTAAACACAATGCCAGCACGACGGTACACACCGCCGCCGCATTGGATAAATTGTGCTGCCCTTTCAAAGCCCAGCCATGCACCGATAATAAGGCTTTGTCTTGGTACATCAAGGTGTTGGACAGTTGGTAGAACCCTTGTTGTTGATCAAAACGCAAAGGCTCGGATTCCAAGGGTTGTTGTTCAATCAGGGCCGATGAGTTGCGGTCTCGGGCATTGACAATGGCATGCTTGGCTTGTTGCAACAAACGCCATTTATCCAAATGGTATTGACCCACATGACCATGCCAGTCCAAATGCTCCTCGAACAAGTTAAGCAGCACCGCCCAGTCAGCGCAGATGGCGCCGTCTTGGGCTTGGTAACTGGAAGTTTCCAGAATAATGTAATCACAGGGTGTCGTGACTTCAATCAATGGCACCCCAAAATTGCCCACCAAAACTGATTCATGACCCATTTGTGAAAGGACATGATGCAACAAAGCTGCAGTGGTGCTTTTGCCTTTGGTACCAGTGATGGCGATGACTTGTGCGCCGACGCGGCGGTATTCATTGTCAAACCACAAGGCCGAAGGGCTGATGATGCGCGCTGAAGTGTGTTGCACGGCGGGTTGATAAGGCGATATGCCTGGTGACTTAACCACCACATCAAACTGTGACAGCAAGTCAGCATCCACGTCTTGGTGATTGAAAGACTGCATGCCTTCGGCTTCATGTGCTGGACACAAAACCGTCACCACCAAATCAGGACAGTGCCGTTTCAAATTTCATGACAAATCCCTGGAAATGACGCAGCTTGGGAATCATGTGGTCGCTGGATGGTTGCATGATTTCGACTTTTTCTGACGGGCTCATGGCTTGCCAAGCGCCTTTGAAGCGTTGAACGAGAACGTCCCCGGACCAATCAGGGTGGTCCATGATGGATTCAAACGCCAATCGGGTTTCGGCGATTTCACCCACACACTCAAAAGGCTTGTTGCCTTGCACACCCAATAACTCTGCATACAAGTCTTGCAAGCTGTCATCGGCCAACAAGTCACCACCAAAGATCGACAGCACGGTGGTTTTGTCCAACCACATCGCCAAAGTCAAAAAAACAAAGGCACATTTGGGGCATTTTCGGCACCAATGGCCCTGTTGGTTTTGACTGCCTGCCAAATGGAAGTTGCGGTTACAACTGGAAAAATGGTCGAAGTACTGTGGCAAACGGGCGAAACGTTGAACGATGGCCACTTCAGAGAATGGCCTGAGCAAAGAAAAACAGTGTAAGTCCCTGGCCACAGACGCTTGGATCACAGACTGAAAAGCCTGTTCGTAGGCCAGTGATTTTGAGTATTGGTGGTTGGCTTCTTGCCCTGTTGCCATGGTCACATTACCGACATTGGCTGACCGCTCATTGGAAAACACGATGGCATCATGGTCATGCAAAATGGCTTGGCACACCGCAACACAACCGTTGATCGCGGTGATGGGCACATGGCCGTTGTAGGCACCGGCTTCATTGACTTCCCTCAACCGTGCATCGACGCGCCGCGAGACTTGTGACAACGGACTTGAAGTGGTCGCCGCAACCTCTTGAATAAAGATTGAATTGCCAACCATGAACAAGGTCATGTCTTCGCCTTGTTGTTGCAAATAATCAATCGACACCAAAGAATCTTTACCACCGCCAATCGCCACCAAGCTGCGGGCTTTCAAACCCAGTTCAACGGCACCTTCACCACCAGAACCACCATTGAACTGTATCCAATCCAACCAAGGCAGTCCGTTCTGATGGGCCAGTTCAGCCAGACCTGCCTGCCACGTGGTTTCTAGCCATTCGGCTTGTTTGTGGCTGGGTTGGCTACCAGTGAACGCAATGTTTCTGGCCAACTGGGTTTTGTAGTAACTGATGCCCGCCATCCAAAACAACAAATCAAAGGCCACCTGTAAAGCTTGTGAACGGGCTGGGCTCAAAGGTGATGTCGGTGCTGGAAAAATGAATTGTTCTGAAAAATCACCGTAAACGGAATCCCGGTAGCGCAACGTCAGTTCGCCAGACTCCGGGTGCCATTCATGGTGCAAAAAAGTGAAGGTGGACATCAGTCCCCAGCAATGGTCATTTCGTTGATCAACCATGAGCCCGTGTGCGTTTTGCTGCGCTCATCGACGTCATGACCCACGGCCACCAAGCCTTTGAACATGTCTTTCAAATGGCCTGCAATGGTCAATTCATTGACAGGAAACTGGATTTCACCGTTCTCAACCCAAAAGCCTGAGGCCCCGCGTGAATAATCACCCGTCACGGTGTTGACACCCTGCCCCATCAAAGAAGTCACCAACAGGCCTCGGCCCATGGTTTTAATCAGGTCATCATTGCTGCTGGATTGAACAAACAAGTTGTGTGCACCACCGGCATTGCCCGTGGTTTGCATGTTCAAACGCCTGGCCGAATACACCGACAGCAAGAACCCTTTCAGCACACCTTGATCGATCAGTTGTCTTTTGTTCGTTTGCACCCCATTGGCATCGAAATTGCGGCTGGCAAAACCACCTTTCACAAAGGGGTCTTCCTTGACATCAAACCACGAAGGGAAAAGTTGTTGATTCAAATCGTTTTTCAAGAAACTGGCTTCTTGGTACAAGGCGCTGCCAGAAATTGCACCCAATAGATGCCCCATCAGCCCTTTGGCCATCGATGGATCAAACAAAACCGGCGCTTTGCACGATTTGACTTTGCGACTGCCAGCGCGGCTTAAAGTCCTTTGAGCTGCGATCCTGCCGATGTTGCTGGCGGCATCCATTTGACCGTAATCGCGCACCGCATCCCACCAGTATTCACGCTCCATCACCCCATCAGCTTCGGCAATGGCCACCACCGATGCCGAAGCATTGGAGCCTTGCTTTTCACCAACAAACCCATTCGAGTTGGCATAAATGGAATGGCCTTCTCCGCATTCCACATTGGATTCATCCACGGTGATGTCTTGTCCCTGTGAACGCGCCTCATCTTGAGCAGCTTGACTGGCTTCCAAGGCCCGATCGATCAACACATCAGCGTCGAACTCAGGTTTAAAATACAGGCCCAAGTCTTTGAATTCTTTACACAACAGCGATTCATCTGCCAGACC
>JAUHZH010000467.1 GCA_030426065.1 Gammaproteobacteria bacterium | reverse complement strand
GCGAATGACAACGTGGTTCTGGTGTTGTCTCAAAGCCAAGACGAATCGGTGGCATTCATCAATGACTATGCACCAGAGCATCTGACGGTGTGTGACGAAGATTTCGATTGTTCACAACTGACCAATTATGGCTCCTTGTTCATCGGTGAAAATGCTGCCGTGGCCTTTGGCGATTATTGTGCTGGGCCCAACCACACCCTGCCCACCGAAGGTGCGGCCAAATTTTCCGGTGGTTTGAGTGTCCATCAATTCCTTAAAGTGCAATCAACCCAGCGCATCAATGACTCGGGAAGGAATGAATTGGCCAAACACGCCGCAACTTTGGCCGAGGCTGAAGGTTTGATATACCACCAAAGAAGTGCAGAAGTTCGGTCTTGATTGAGTGGTTTGGCAAAAGGAGGATAACAAAAAAATAACATCCAAAGGGCGCATTTTTTTGACGTGCGTGGTAGAATTGCGCCGTTTGACCTGTGCGACATTTTGTCGCATTGACCTGAGTCAATATTTTCAAAAATTTATAGGGTATCGATTTTATGAAAAAAGCGCAGATCAAGTTGATGACGGCGCTGACGGCGTTGCTGTTTGCTTCAGTTTCATCGGCTGAATATGGATTGAATTTGAGGAAGGGCGTGACTGAATACAGTCAAACTGCCTATGACATGCACATGTTGGCGTTTTGGATTTGCGTTGTGATTGGCATCGTGGTTTTTGGTGCCATGATGTATTCCATCATCGCTCACCGAAAGTCCAAAGGGGTAAAGGCAGAGCAGTTTTCACACAGCACAACAGCAGAAATCATCTGGACCATCATCCCAATTGTGATTCTGGCGGCGATGGCTTGGCCCGCCACCAAGGCCCTGATTCAAATGGAAAACCCAACAGAAGATGGCAAGCCCATGAAAATGGACATGACCATCAAGGTCACGGGTTACCAATGGAAATGGCGCTACGATTACATGGATGAAGGCTTTGGCTTTTTGAGTACCCTGGCCAAAGATTCAAACATTGCCCGCCAAAGGAATTCTGGCGTCAATCCAGAAACTGTGGACAATTATTTGTTGGAAGTGGATAAGCCTTTGGTGATTCCTGTGGACACCAACATCCGCTTTTTGTTGACCGCCGATGACGTGATCCACGCTTGGTGGGTGCCTGATTTTGGCTGGAAACGTGATGCCATCCCTGGTTTTGTCAATGAAGCTTGGACCAATGTCAAAGTGCCTGGCACTTACCGCGGTCAGTGTGCTGAGTTGTGTGGTAAAGACCATGGCTTCATGCCCGTTGTGGTTGAAGT
>JAUHZH010000466.1 GCA_030426065.1 Gammaproteobacteria bacterium | reverse complement strand
CCGAAAAGCTTCTGCTCAGTCAGTGCATGTTCACCTGAATTAACCATGACGCCCAAGTAACCGGCTTTGGGAGTTGCTAGTTTAAGTCCGTCAATGATGGGTGTATGGTGCTGGCTTGAACTGAGCAAGTCAAAGCCAAACCGTTTATTCATGGTCAAAGTCCTCAAAGGTGTCAATTTGTCGCATACCCAGTGTGGGTGGGTTTTTCTGTATTTGTGGGTTGTCACTTATTTTTTTTGTGACTGTTTTTTTTTGTCATTTTATGTGTATTGTTCCACAGTTGTGTGTTTTGGGTTGAATCAATTGACTTTGAAGTGGTCAGAATTAAAAAATGTCAATAAAAGTACAGTTAGTGAGGTTTTTTGACACTTTTTGTCAGTGGATGGTTTGCCCGTCTGTGTTTTACGTGTGAAGGAAGTGAGATAATTGGGACATACAAGGCACTGCTTATGAAGTGGGTGTTGTTGAAAGCAATGAACGAAGCACATTTTGAACAAAAGATATTGAACCGAATCATAGATCGATCAATCAATTTATGGATTTTATTGAGTGTGGTTGCAATGGCCATGCAATTTCTGCGATCTGGGGATGCTGGATTTGGTTGGAAGGAAGCCAGCATGATGGGTTTGATGCTGAGTGTGGTGGTGCTTAAACTGATTCAAAACAGGCTGTCGGTGGCCATAAAGGGGGCTTGGGTTGCTGCTGTGACGGCTGGCATTGCCTACATTGGCATCTTGAAATACGGTTTGATGGCAGCTGGTTTTACCATTCTTCCTATGTCAGTGTTGATATTGGCCCTTTTCTTTCAAACCCGTGCTTTCAAGATGTTCTTTACATTCAATTTATTGATGCTGTTGTTGCTGGCATGGGGGTATACACAGTTGGATTGGTCTCTGCCCGCATCACCTGAATTGTTGGTGAAGAACTGGGGACATTGGGGGATTTTTATTTTGTGTTCGGTTATGGTCACCATGTTCATAGGGATGGCCTTGCTTGAATACAAAAACGGCCTGAATCGGACCATCATGCAACTCAAGAAACAGTCTGAGGAAATGGAACAGTTGGCCAGGTATGATCATTTGACTGGCTTGTCTTTGTTGACTTTGGCGGAAACTCACATCGAGCGCTTGATGGTTGCCAGGGAATCTGGCGACCAAGTTGCGGTGTTGTTTATTGATGTGGATGATTTCAAATCCATCAACGACCGATATGGCCATGAGGCGGGTGACTGTTGCTTGAAATTTGTTGCCCAATCGATTCACCAATTGGTTCGTTCTTCTGATGTGGCTTGTC
>JAUHZH010000141.1 GCA_030426065.1 Gammaproteobacteria bacterium | reverse complement strand
ATTGACCCCCACTCCCTGTTGTTTTTTGGCTTGCCCCAAAGCACCCATGACGACAGGCGCCAGAGAAGCCAAGATTTTTCCGACATCTTGACCATTCAATCCACTTGCGTTGGCCAAGCCATGGTTGACTCGACTTTGGCGATTCCCCAAAACATGACCCAGAATTTTTTCACCCGTGCTCTGCTGTTGGCTGTTTCCAAACAATCCCCCCAGTTGTGACAGCAAACCACCATCATGGTCTTTGTCCAGTGCACGTGCCAAAGCACCTGCACCTGATTCTGATTGGGCGTTTTTTTGCAACGCCGCGAGCAACATGGGCAAACCCGCTGCAACCACGCGTTGAACACCGTCTTTTTGACCACCCACTTGATGCGACAATTGATCTACCATTGAATCACCTATGGCGCCTTTGATGGTATCGAATAATCCAGACATACTTACCTCTTGATATAAATTCCAATTATTTTACCGCAAAGCAAAACAAAAAAACCACAGGAAGAACCTGTGGTTTTTTTGTTTTGTTTGTTACTGACCTGGTTATTCTGCACTCATGTCTTCAAAAACATTACAAAAAATCAAGTCATTTGGATCAGGGCCATCTTGGTTCAACGTCACAACATAATTGCCTGTGAGGTCATCCCAAATGGCCAAGTCATAGCGGCAATCACCATTGAAGTCGGCTGATATGATTGCCACTGGCAAACCCAGTCCTCCAATGATGCCCAACAAGTCATCCAATAAATTGCCAACCAACTCAGTCAGTCCGCCCACACCATCACCCAGCAAAACCGTTGCAGAGTTGTCACCCGCATTGATCACTATCACGTCTTGGTTACCATCCCGATTGATATCAACTGTCACCAAATCACTGGGCAACAGCCCCACATTCATGGTTATGGCATTGCCAAATCCTCCGTTACCTAATCCCAGGCGCAAACTCAAAATGCCCAACAATTCATCCAAGACCAACATGTCTAAGAAGCCATCGTCATTCAAGTCCCTGAAGTAAACACCGCCTATAGGCAAGCCTGGAATCACAATCGTGGGCGAGTTGTACCCTCCCAAACCATCCGATAACAACTCAACCACATTACCCAGCAAGTCAACAACGATGAAATCAGCACGATCATCTTCATTGTAATCATCAAGATGGAGGTCAACATTACCCAACAGTGATAAGAAATTCACATCAACGGACGGATGAAAACCTCCACTGCCTGTATTCAACAAATACACCACTCGAGACACAGTCACGCCATTAATCAAAACCGCGATGTCTTGATTTTCATCATCATCAACGAACCCCAATTTCACATCAGCAGCGTTTTCCAAAACTTCTAAACCGATGTCCAAAATGGTGCGGTTTCCAAAATCACCCAATCCAGTTCCTATAGACAGACCCAGAACACCATTGACGTCCAGCGTGATCAGGTCATCTTGACCATCACCGTTTAAGTCGGCCACATCCAATTTGACTGGCAAGTGATCCAAAGTGATCAGCTGTGATGATCCGACTCCACCCAATCCGTCACCCAACTGAACATAAACGTTGTTTCCATCAAGAAACAGCAAGTCAGGCAATTGATCATCGTTGACATCGGAAACCTGGAATGGCTCGGCGTGAACAAAAGGAAGAAAGAAAAAGAAACAGGAAATAACCAAAAGACGTTGTGAGCGCCTAACCCCTTTACAAAATATCATGTTGTACTCCGCAAAAAAAAAATGTGTGAAGAACATTTTTGCGAGCAAGCATTTTTTGAAATGCTTATTGTTAAAATAGCACAATTATTTTGAGGGGTCAACGAAATTCTTCATAGAATAGGTTTTTTTTAGTTTATTCATGGCACAAAAAAAGCCAGACTGAACTGGCTTTTTTTGCAATCGATTGTGATGCCATCAACTGACAGGGTAAGTGGGCCAGTTGACACCAGCAAATTTTTCCAAGCAGCGAACCACCTGGCAGCTGTAGCCAAATTCATTGTCATACCAACAGTAAAGAACCACACTGTTGCCTTCAACGATGGTGGCTTGTGAATCAATCACACAAGCTTGTCTGGAGCCGACAAAATCAGTGGATACCGCTTCGGTAGAAATGGTGTAACCGATTTGTTGCTGCAAGCGAGAATGCAAAGACTTGTGACGCAAAAACTCATTCAAAGAAGCCAAATCAGTACCTTTGTCCAATTGGATGTTCAATATAGCCATAGAAACGTTGGGGGTTGGCACACGGATGGCATTGCCGGTCAACTTACCAGCCAATTCAGGCAACACTTTGGCTACGGCCTTGGCCGCACCTGTTGAGGTCAACACCATGTTCAATGCAGCAGAGCGGCCTCGTCGGTCTTTCTTGTGGTAATTGTCAATCAGATTTTGATCATTGGTGTAGGCATGCACCGTTTCAATGTGTCCGTTTTTGATGCCGTATTCTTCGTCCAAGCATTTCAAAACAGGGACAATTGCATTGGTGGTACAAGAGGCTGCACAAATCACTTCTTTGTCTGGTGTGATCAAATCGTGATTGATCCCGTATACAATGTTAGGAATGTCGCCTTGTGCAGGTGCTGTCAACAACACTTTAGATGCACCTGGACGCAAATGGCCTCGCAAACCGGCTTCGTCTTTCCACACACCGGTGTTGTCGACAATCAAAGCGTCATTGATGCCATATTCGGTGTAATCGATGTCTGAAGGAGAATTGGCATAGATGACTTGCACTTCGTTGCCGTTGATCACCAATTTATTCTGCTCATGCAAAACACGGATGGTGCCATTGAACTTGCCATGGACAGAGTCTTTTCTCAGCAAAGCCGCACGTTTTTCCAAGTCGTTGTCTTGACCTGACTTGCGGATCACAATGGCTTTCAAAACCAGCACATCACCGCCACCTGTTTTATCAACCAGCAAACGGGCCACCAAACGACCGATGCGACCAAAACCATACAAAACCACATCTTGTGGCTTTTCTAATGGTTTGGCTTCTGAATCGATCAAGTGAGCCAATTCCTGTTTGACGTAGGCATCCACATCTGACTGTTCGATTTCATCATAACTGTGGTTTTTAAAGTAACGGTAAACCATCTTACCGACATCAATGTGAGCTGGCCCCAATGGCAACTCCGAAATCGCTTTGATGAAAGGGAACGTTTCATATTCGCTCAGCTCATTGGCCTCTACTTGGCGAACAAAGCGGTGGGCTTTCATCAAATCAGTCACTGATTGGTTGATCATGCGCTTGCCATACATATACAACGACACGTTGCGGCGGCGATACAAACGGCCAATCATGGGAATCATGCCTTCAGCCAATGCTTCACGCTCTTTCCAATCAGCAAAAAATTCAGTAGGAAGTGGTCTGTTTTCTTCAGTCATAGCAACTCCGGCCTTGGGCCCATTGATAAAGTGAGACCTTTGCACAATTCATGGATCTCAAAGAAAAGAGGCTCAAAGAAACGAGCCCTTAACAACGGGCGCGAATTATAACACCTTATCAAGCATGCTCACAGCAATCGCCTGTTTTTGGGGTGTAATTTGTCCGAATTTTCAGCCAAAACACACGCAATAAACACAAGGCCATCAAAATGGCGATGCCTGTTGACCACCAACTTGAGTGCTCGCCGTCCATTTTGGCTTGTATACCTGACCAGTCCCAACCCATCTGAACCGACAAAGCATCCAAGGCCAAACCGAAAGCAAATGCAACCATCACCGTGCCCAGCAAATACCCCACAATGGCACGAGCTCCCAGCGCATTTTTGATGATCATCAACGTGCCGATGTTGGAAGCCGGCCCCAAAAGCATGAACACCAACACCGCACCTGGAGACAAACCCAAAGCCAGAAACCCAGCTGCCATGGGCGTGGAAGCCGTTGCACACACGTACATCGGCACACCGATCAAAGCCATGATCACCATGGGCCACAAGCCACCACCCAAACCAGCAAAAAAATCAGCAGGCAAATACACTTGAACCAATGCCGCAACCAACAAACCCATCACCAACCAAGTGGCCACATCTTCCAACAACTGGCCGAACGCAAAAGCCAAGCCAGATTTGATTTTCTCCATGGTACTGTTTGACTGAGTCGCTTCTATTGACACGTGCTCATGTCCTTCCTCATCACAGCAGGCAGGCACTGTCGTTTTTTTTCCTCCACAACAGTCCGTGCTTGCCAGCTTTTCTTCCTGACCTTTGTCAGCACCCACCATCAGGCCAGAAACAATGGCACTGGTGATTGCGGCAACCGGTCTGATGACGGCCATGACAGGTCCCATCAAACCATAAGTCAGTGGTACCGAATCGACCCCCGTTTCAGGCGTCGCGATTAAAAAAGACACGGTGGTGTTTTTTGAAGCACCTGACGCCCGCAATCCCAGCGCTGCTGGCACCACCCCACATGAGCACAAAGGCAATGGCGCCCCGATGAATGCCGCTTTGGTCACGTCCCAGAGGCCACTGCCGCCCAAAAGGTGACTCAAGGTTTCGGTCCGGATGTACGCCTTCATCACAGCCGCCATGACAAAACCCAGCACCAACCACGGCGCCGAGAGCACCCACAGGTGCCAAAAAGCCATTGCCACTTCAACCACATGCTGCCCCACGGTTTCAAACATCACCGCGCTCCAAAGCCTGCAATATGGAACAGTAATCCGCCGATTCTGCACCACCACAACAGGTGTCATGCAATCGCCTCATCGCCTGTTCTATGCGTTGCAATTCATTCATTTTTTCCTCCACCATGGTCAGCTGTTTAGCGATGAATCCTTTGACGGTTTCGCAACTGGCAGCTGATTTATCCAATTCGATGGCCAAAAGTGCTTTGATGTCGTCCAGCTTCATGCCCAATTTCTTGGCACTGGCGATGAACGCCAAAACGGTGATGCTGTCGTCACCGTAATGTCGGTAGCCCGACGTGGTGCGAACCGCTTCAGGAAGCAAAGCTATTTTTTCATAATAGCGGATGGTGTCCACTGGGGTACCTGTGTGCTTGGATAATTCGCTGATTCTCATGACTGGGCTCGTTTACTCATGGGCCCATGATAACCCTGGAGTAAACTCCAAGGTCAAGCATTGATAAAAAAATTTGCATCTTTCTTTTTTATTCAGTAGAATGCGCGCTCCTTGTCGCAAGACAGCTGAAAAACCTCATACGGAGCGGTAGTTCAGTTGGTTAGAATACCGGCCTGTCACGCCGGGGGTCGCGGGTTCGAGTCCCGTCCGCTCCGCCATTCAGTACCTCGTTACCACCATCCTTTATTCAATTACTTTGTTTGCATTGATACGCCCCCTGTACAGGCATGGCCATTCAATCCAATGGTGAATTTTTGCATCAAAAAAAGGCGCCCAAAGACGCCTTTCAGTCACATCATCAGAACCAAACTCACGGCGCCAAAGTCGCTTTCCAATCGCTCCACTGTTGTGTCAGCCTGGCTTTTTTGGCAATGCATTGATCGATGGTTTCCACTGTTTGGGCCAAATACCTGGGACCTCCGGACAAGGATTCTACGATGGGCTCAAAAAACGCTTTGAGTTCATCACGTTTTTCGGCAGCGCAAAACCCACTGCCGACAGCAGGCAATCGGCCTTGTGCCCATGTCGGGAAACGGCTTTTGATGGATTCGATGTTGCTTTGGGTCCACTGCCACAAATCGTCTTGAACAACGGGGTTACCAATTTGTGGTCCCAACACATTGAACATTTCATTCAATCGCACCTCATCAGTCAGGGCCCAATCACGCAATCCGGCCAACAAAGCCGTGTCTTTGGTGGCCGCAATTGCCGAGAGCAAGCGGCCGCGAACCGTACCATCTGTGGTGGTGCCCAACAAAGCTTTGTTGTGCTGATGGAAATCTGGTCCCAATTGTTCACCCGCCACTGACATCGCGGTACCAATCAAGTTGGCATCCAGGCCTTCATCGTTGATGGTGCCTTCTCCTTCGAATCCGGTGTAGCGCTTGGCCATGGCAACCAACGTGTCTTGCCATTTTTTGCTGTTGGCCGTTTTCGCCATGAAACTGATCAGGTTGCGTTTCAGTTCAATTTCGGGCTTGGACAGTTCTTCTTTGGCCAACACCTTATCCAACGCCCCTTGGTACAGGTCACTGGCTGCTTTTTGCAACAAAGGCAGGTCTTCTTCACTGACGATGCGACCATCCAGGTATTGGACCACAGCCATCGGCGCTTCTATGACATTTTTATCATCCGAAGCAGTCAATTGAGGCGCCACTGCAAAGAAATCAATCAAATTCACTTGATCGGCA
>JAUHZH010000465.1 GCA_030426065.1 Gammaproteobacteria bacterium | reverse complement strand
AGGTGGCATTCATGTTTCATGGAGATGAACAATATTTGACAGGCAAACCGAAATGCATTGGTTTACAATGGACAACCATTCTCAATACCCAAGCGCATGACATGGTCTGAACGCACAGATGCATCGAATTTTGAACGCAATGTGGCTTTTCTCAAGCAACATGTGCTGCCACTGTCTGAAGCACATCACCGGCATTTGACCCTGTTCTCGCACGTGCCCAAAACCGCCGGCACTTCGCTTGAATCTTACCTCGCACAACAGCATCGCCTGTCTGACATCGTCCACATCAATGCACCCGATTTGAATCGTTTGCCCGCCGTGTTAACGATGAAAAAGCACTTCCCCAAATTGATTTGCGGCCACCATCCCATGCATGGCATGCTGTATCAACTGTTGCCAGCGCAGCCATTGGTGCACTTCACCGTGATCAGAGAACCAATCAGCCGGGTGTTGTCTTACTTCAACTATGTGATGGCCAAAACCGATCATCCCATGCACCCGATCGCGGTTCAATCGGGTTTGCAGGCTTTCATCGAGGCATCGCCCAGTCCAGAGCTCAACAATGGACAAACTCGGCGCTTTGTCGGACAGTTACACAGGGACCCAGAATCTGATGAGGCATTGGTTCATCTGGCTCAACAGGTACTGACAGATTGCTTTTCTGCGGTGCTTTTGACTGAACATTTGGTTGACAACCTCTCTGTGATGGCACCATTGATGGGTTGGCAAACACCCCAACTGCCACAGCAAAACCGCTCACCCCAACACACGAGTATGGATGACTTGTCACCTCAAACCAGGTCCCTGATCGAACACCGCAACCAAGCCGACATCGCCCTTTATCAATGGTGTCAAAACCAACCCCTTAATTAACCACCTACGAAAAGTACTTGTCTATATTTTGCTACAAGGCCCTTCTGGTTTATGGGTGGCTGAGGTGAGACTCGTTCCGCATAATGGACATCAGGACATGACAACAGGATGTTGTCCAGATGGATTTGAAGGGCAAGGTCATTGCCCCTCGCTTTCTCGGATGAAAGCAAGACTCGGGATAAGGAAGCTTTAGTGTTTGGGCTTCCTGTAATTACCGCCACCTGAGTGTGGCGGTTTTTTTTGGCTTTAATAATTTATACGCCCACAGCCCTGACGCTGGGTGTATCACACATGTATGTCACCCTGACCTTGCGGTTGGGTTCCCAAGGATGTTCATGATGAACCTGAATGACTTCACCGTTTTCAAGCTCAATTTCAATCAAATAATGGCCTCCGGCATAGTGACTTCGCTTGACTTGATGTTTGTATG
>JAUHZH010000140.1 GCA_030426065.1 Gammaproteobacteria bacterium | reverse complement strand
CAATTTCAAACATCACAAGGCTTTCAATCCTTGAATCAGTTTGCCAATGGCTTCTTGTGCATCGCCGTAAAGCATTTTGTTGTTCTCGGCAAAAAACAAGGCGTTTTGGATGCCGGCAAAACCGGTCCCTTTACCGCGTTTGATGACGATGGAGTTTTTGGCTTCATCGACGTTGAGAATCGGCATCCCGTAAATCGGGCTTTCAGGGTCGGTTTTGGCGACCGGGTTGACCACGTCGTTGGCACCGATCACCAAAGCAACATCGGTTTGTCCGAATTGACCATTGATGTCTTCCATGTCCTCAATCAAATCATAAGGCACGCCGGCTTCGGCCAACAAAACATTCATGTGACCTGGCATCCGTCCAGCCACCGGATGGATGGCAAATTTAACATCGACACCTCGGTCCAACAACATTTCAGTCATTTCCCACAGTTTGTGCTGGGCCTGAGCCACGGCCATGCCATAGCCAGGAATCACAATCACCCGGTCGGCATAGGCCATTTGAATGGCGGCATCCTGGGCCTGGATTTCTTTCATTTCTCCTTCAATGGCCGAACCACCTGAGCCACCCATGGAGCCGAACAGCACCGATCCCAATGAACGGTTCATGGCCTTGGCCATCAGCTGGGTCAGCAATGTGCCCGCTGCACCCACCAACATACCGGCAATAATCATGGCTTCGTTTTGCAACACATAACCTTCGAATGACACCGCCAGACCCGTGAACGCGTTATACAGGGAGATCACCACTGGCATGTCGGCACCACCGATGGGCAAGGTCATCAAGACACCCAAGAGCAGAGACAAACCAAAGAACCACCAAATGTAATCGGTGCGCAGTTCTTGGGTCAAATAGGCACCAATGGCCAAGGTGGCCAGCGCCACCAGACCATTGAACAGGTGTTGACCTTTGAAGGTGTAACTTTTATCAATCCAGCCCTGTAACTTGCCAAAAGCAATCAGGGAACCACTCAATGACACACCACCAATCAAGACACCGATCATGGCGAAAATCAAACTGACACCGCTGACACAATCATGCCCACTGGCCAGACCTGCTTGGCAAGCGCCCAAATGATCGACGCCATTGAACAATGCGATCGCACCGATGAAAGCCGCTGAGCCACCGCCCATGCCGTTGTACAATGCCACCATCTGAGGCATGTCGGTCATGGCCACTTTTTTGCCACTGACCCATGCCAACACCGTGGATGACAACAATGCCGCTAAGATCAAAGGCATGTTGTGCATGTCGGGTGCGGCGAAAGTTGCCAAGGTTGCCACCAGCATACCGATGCCCGCCCAGACGATGCCGCCACGTGCCGTACCGGGTGCGCTCATGCGGCGCAGACCCGTGATGAACAAAATGGCCGCCAAAAAATAAGACAGCTTGACGCCCACTGACAAATACTCTTGAATCCACTCCATCAGGCATCTCCTCCTTCATCGCTTTTTTTCTTCCTGGGTTTGAACATCTCCAGCATCCGTTCGGTCACCACATAGCCACCCGCCGCATTACCAGCACCCAGGAACACGGCGATGAAACCCAAAACCTTCTCCAAAGTGGTGTCGGCATGGCCCAAGGCAATCATGGCGCCGACCAACACGATGCCATGAATGAAATTCGATCCTGACATCAGCGGCGTGTGTAAAACCACCGGCACTTTGGAAATGATTTCAAATCCCAAAATCGCCGCCATGGTCAAAATGTACAAAGCAATAAAACCATCAATCATGACTCACCTCCTTGATGCGCCTCCAGGGCGTCTTTGACTGCAGGGTGGACCACCTCACCTCCTCGGGTGACGGCACAACCTGCCAAAATATCATCTTCCCAATTCAACTCGAATTCACCTTCGTTGTTCATTAAAGAGAGTAAATTCCAAACATTTCGGGCATACATCTCACTGGCATGCAGTGCCACCGTGGCCGATAAATTTTCCGGGCCAATGACACGCACACCATCAACCACTTTATTGACCCCGGCTTCGGTCGGCTCACAGTTGCCGCCGCCTTCCGCACCCAAGTCAACAATCACACTGCCTGGTTTCATTTGCTTCACCATGTCAGCCGTGATGATCCTTGGTGCAGGGCGTCCTGGAACGGCTGCTGTGGTGATCAAAACATCCACCGAAGACAGGTGTTTCTTCAAATTGTCTTGTTGCTGTTGCTTTTCTTCATCGGTCAAGGCGCGGGCATAACCACCCTCTCCCACGGCTTCCACACCCAAGTCCAAAAACTTGGCGCCCAGCGATTTGACCTGTTCGATGGTTTCTGGTCGCACGTCATAACCCGTGACATTGGCACCCAGGCGTTTGGCCGTGGCCATTGCTTGCAATCCAGCCACACCCGCTCCAATGACCAACACCGAAGCCGGCCTGATCGTGCCAGCGGCGGTGGTCAGCATGGGGAAGAAGCGCGGCGCTTCAGTGGCCGCCAACAAAACGGCCTTGTAACCGGCAACCGAGGCTTGCGAAGACAACACATCCATCGCCTGTGCCCTGGTGGTTCGAGGAATCAGTTCCATGGAAAACACTGTTTTACCTTTGGCAGCGGCATCAACAAAACGCTGTTGGTTGGTGTATGGAGAAACCATGCCGATGACCACCGCATCATCTCGCAGCTCAGCCACATCGGCCGCATCCAATGCATGCACCCCAACCAAAACATCGGCGCCATGCAGCACATCTTCTCGCCTTTTGGCCAATTGCATCATTTCAGGGTAGGCGCTGTTGGGAAAGCCAGCCATCTCGCCGGCATCAGGTTCCATCAACACTTGCCAACCCACATCCAGGATTTTTTGCACCGTTTCAGGCACCAGCGCGACGCGCTGCTCGCCTTTGGCTGTTTCTTTGAGAAAGCCTATGGTTTTGGTCATCTGTATTGTCCCCATGGTGTTATTTGGAGTTCAGTATATCACTTTTTTTGCACACTGCTTTTGCTTGTTTAGAACACATCAATCTAAAAAAATGATCGTTCTTTCTGATTTGATGGCTTGTGAAACGGTGTTAAAATGTGCTGCTGTTTTCAAACCCATCCCAACATGTCACAAGCTGTTCTCGACTTCATGCACAACAGGCGGTCCGTTCTGATCAAAAACATGACAGCGCCTGGTCCCGATACAAGCCAACTGGCCGACATTTTAACCATCGCATCACGTGTGCCTGATCATCGCAAGTTGGAACCGTGGCGTTTTTTGGTGATTCAAGGTGATGCACGGGCCCGGTTGGGGCAGGTGTTGGCTGAGGTCAAAGGCAAACAACAAGCACTGGAACCCGAGCAATTGCTGGCAGAACAGCAGACATTCCTGCGCGCGCCGGTTGTGGTTGCTGTGGTGGCGTCACCGATAGAACACAAAACACCCCGCACTGAACAAATCCTATCAGCCGGCGCGGTGTGTCAACACATCAACATCGCCGCTGCCGCACATGGCTTTGCATCTCAATGGGTGACCGGCTGGACTTTTGAAAACCCTGAAGCTGAAGCGGCTTTGGGTTTGAGTGAATACGAATTCATTGCTGGCTACCTGTACATTGGCAGCAGTGAAGAACAGCCCAGTGACAGGAAAAGACCTGACCTGACTGACAAAGTCACATGGTTGAGCGATTGATTTCTACCTTTTGCCAACAATCGCTGAACCACGAACGCTCCAAGGGCTTCATGCCCCTCTGGATCCATTCCACAACATAGGTCGCCACATTGGGGTAGTTGATTTGCACTCGACTTGAGTCCGCTAAAAAAACCGCCACCTTTTCTGTATCCAGCTGAGTCATGGTGTGTCCATACCCCAACTCAGACAAGGCCATGGCATTGGACTGTTGTTCTGACTGACCATGCAATGGCCGGATCAACAACCGTTTACCCAGCATCAAAGCTTCAGAGCTGAGCTCAAAGCCTGCATTGGCAATCACCGCATCACAGGCCATCAAATCTTTTTTGAATCCCTCACGGGACAATGGTTTGAATTCGATGTGAGGGCAATGGCTCGCCATCGCTTCAGGTGTATAGACAATGAAATGATGGTCATCAAATGGCGACAACATCAGTTCCACTGCTTGTTGATTTTCCAGTGGCAAATAGACAACAACCAACCCTTTCTCATGACTTTCACATGACACATGGCTGGACACCATGGGAGGCAAAATCGGTGCATCAAAATGGTGCCAGTGCATGGCCAGTGACTGGGTGACTGGCGCAAAGTAGTCGTACACCTTCTGACTGATGAAGGATGGCTTTTCCTGAGGCACATCGTATTGGAACACATATTGGTGACCAATCCCCACCACTGGCACGTCAACCTGTCGGCTTGCCCATGCCGTGATGGGTTCAAAATCGGTTAAAACCACATCGTATTGACTGACATCAAGCGATTGAATTTCTTGGTAAAACCGATACAGGCTGTTGTGCGTGGCCGTTTTGAAATAGCGCACGCTTCCATTGTCCAATTGAAAAGTCAACCCACGAAAGAAACGTTTGTGTTTGAAACAATCGAGATCGAAATATTCAGATTCCGCCCTGCCAGAAAAAACATAATCGACGGACATCCCAGCCTCATTCAAGGCTTTGGCCATTTGCCGGGCACGGGTGATGTGACCGTTGCCAGTCCCCTGCACCCCATAAAGAATTTTCATGTCAAAGCCAGCTGCGCCAGCGACACACCCATGACCACACCCACCATCACATCGGTGGGGTAATGAACTCCCAAAACAATCCTCGAAAAACCCACCAACAAGGCCCAAATGCCCAAAGGAATGGCCAGCATGGGGAAAAAGCTCGCTGTGATGGTGGCAAACATGAAAGCCGCAGAAGTGTGGCCCGATGGAAAGCTGAACTGGTCCGATGGACTGACCTGATTTTTGATCGCCAAAACATGGAAAGGACGGTCTCTGCGCAATGAATTCTTCAGAACATAATACACTGGCCGTTCAATGGCATATCCCAAAAGCAATGCAGCAAAGTAACCCTGTTCCCAACCCAGAGTGAACCAGGCACCCATGCCGATGATCAGGTACAACCAACCGTCACCCATCCTGGACACCCACAGTGCCACTGGAATCATCTGTTGGTAATAACGAACACCAAATAATTTGGTGACCAGTGAACTGTCATACGACTGTATCAAGGCCAATGGCTTCATGGTCATCTCCACTGAATTTCAGGGCCCATGATACCCACACCAAATGACAGTGCAGTCACCGACTGATGAATTTATTGTGACAACACCTTATGTAGTGTCCTGAACTTGGATAGGTTATCAGAAGACTTCGACCAGCTCAGGCCACAACAACAAGATCCCCATCATCAACAATTGCAAGCCAATGAAAGGCACCACACCACGATAAAGCGTGCTGGTGTCGATGTCTGCCACACCGCGCAAGTAGAACAAAGCAAAGCCAAAAGGGGGTGTTAAAAATGAAGTCTGTAAATTCAGTGCAATCAGCACACCCAGCCACACCGGGTCGAAACCCATCATCAACAACACCGGACCGACAATCGGAATCACAACAAAAGTGATTTCAATGAAATCCAAAATAAACCCCAAGAGAAACAACACCACCATCACCAGAAGCAATGCCGTGTATTTTCCGCCCGGTAAATCGCTCAGCAAGGCATGAACTGCTTCATCACCCTTGAACCCTTTGAACACCAATGCAAACAAGGCCGCACCGACCAAGATCATGAACACCATTGAGGTCACTTTAACCGTGTCTTTCAAAGTTGAACGCAGCATCGCAATGTTCAAAGCGCCGTGAATGTAAGCCAGCAACAAAGCGCCGACACTGCCGACCGAAGCGGCTTCGGTAGGTGTGGCCAATCCCGACACAATGGAACCCAACACCGCCACAATCAACAACAAAGGCGGCAACAATGATTTCAACAACGCCCAAGTGCTGACTGCATGTTCGCCTTGCGCCATGGCTGGCATGGCTTGTGGCTTGATGAAGCGCACCCCAATCAAATAAACCCCGTACAACAAAACCAACATCAGTCCTGGGATCAGGGCACCCATGAACAGGTCCTGCACCGAAACCGTCTTGGGATTGAACACATTCATTGAAAGCTGCGCTTGCTGGTAAGCATTGGACAACACGTCACCCAACAAAACCAAAACGATCGATGGTGGAATGATCTGTCCGAGTGTTCCCGAAGCGGCAATCGTGCCTGTTGCCAGGGGTGTCGAATAGTTGTTCCGCATCATCGCCGGCAGCGAAATCAGGCCCATCGCCACAACGGTGGCGCCGACGATACCGGTCGTGGCGGCAAGCAGGGCGCCGACGAAGACCACTGAAATG
>JAUHZH010000139.1 GCA_030426065.1 Gammaproteobacteria bacterium | reverse complement strand
CCTCGTGAGCCGCCGCAAAAGCGGCTTAGAAATAAACATTAAACCCAACTCTTTACGGTATGATGTGAGCCGCCGCAAAAGCGGCTTAGAAAGATACATACACAGGAACAGCCCAATGGCGTGAGTGAGCCGCCGCAAAAGCGGCTTAGAAATATTAATTACTTCTTCGCTGTCCACTGGGCTTGTGAGCCGCCGCAAAAGCGGCTTAGAAACAACAGAATCACAGCTGATTCAGGGTTAACGTGTGAGCCGCCGCAAAAGCGGCTTAGAAATCAATGTATTTCTTCTGCCGTGCGGTAGTGACGTGAGCCGCCGCAAAAGCGGCTTAGAAAGCAACAGTGGACACAATCACGATTGATGATAAGTGAGCCGCCGCAAAAGCGGCTTAGAAAACGATCAATGAAGCCATCTTCTGTGATTCGTAGTGAGCCGCCGCAAAAGCGGCTTAGAAAATTCTGCCAGCCTGCTCGCGGTTAAACTTCTCGTGAGCCGCCGCAAAAGCGGCTTAGAAAATTATGGCTAAGGTCAGTAATAAAATATTTGTGTGAGCCGCCGCAAAAGCGGCTTAGAAAGACAAGCGAGCCTTAACCATTGCAAAGAATCAGTGAGCCGCCGCAAAAGCGGCTTAGAAAACATATGACCAGATGGCCAACGCACTGAACCAGTGAGCCGCCGCAAAAGCGGCTTAGAAATGTTTTACACATCAAGGTCATGTAAACCTCGTGTGAGCCGCCGCAAAAGCGGCTTAGAAAGCGCGTCACTTTCCACAAGGTACAACGCCCATGTGAGCCGCCGCAAAAGCGGCTTAGAAAATGAATTACGAACCTAAAGCATCATTTGATGAGTGAGCCGCCGCAAAAGCGGCTTAGAAAGGTAGGTCGGCTGGATCTGCGTTTTCAGGTTGGTGAGCCGCCGCAAAAGCGGCTTAGAGATTGATTTTACCAAGGTGCTTTTTCGTCATCAATTGAGCTGCCGCAAACGCAGCTTAGAAAATGCTTGCCATGGAATTAAGGGCAAATTCTGCATGAGCTGCCGCAAACGCAGCTTAGAAATCAACTTGAACATAATCGACAAAATTAACTCCATTAGCCGCCGCACAGGCAGCATAGAACGACCTTCACACTAACCAACTATTCAAGCATTCATGGTTGTCAATGTAACTCCTAAAGCAGCTGACCTAATAGGAAAAGTTTTCTTATAATGGCCTTTAAGAAAAGCCACGAGCAATAAAATTATTGATTCAGAAATACCCCGCCATTTTTAATACCGCCGAAGACGGCATCAATGTCTCATTCCCTGATTTTCCAGATGCCTTGGTGTCAGCACAAACGATGTCATTCAAATAAGTCAAATCGTAATCGCAGCGTTGCTGCATTCGGGTCAGCATTTTTTGTATACCACGTTTGATCATCATTAACGTTTCCTTTACGAACCATTCAACTGCAATTGAAATCGCGTCATTTGGCCAATGAAAACAGGCTTGTATTCAATGATTTCAAATTCACGGATGGCGGACATGCCTTGCCACATCATTTTGTGCCCTCGGGTGCCTTTGAAGATTTTAACGCGACGTTTGAAACGTTCTCCTTCGCTTTCTGTGGCGGGCCGTAATGCCCCAAGTTTCACCACAAGCCGCATCGCTGGTGGTGACTGAAAGCGGCCTTTGATCAGGGATTTGAGCCAAAACCAACGACCGGCATTGACCGCCATGATGGTCGCTGTTTCACAGGTTTCGGCATTTTGCGGAATCCGCTTGGTGAATTTCTGAAAAAACCAACCACTGTCCATGTCTTTCAATACCACACTGCCAATCGGCGTGACGTGTGGTGTGCCATCGGCATGCACTGTGGCAATGGAACAATATGGTGCTTGGATAAACAAGGGTTTGATTTTTTCGTTGAATAGCTTTTGATCAATGTTCATTGTGAACTCCTGATATGGTGGCCGATAACGCAACGCAATGCGGTCGCGCTGAAAGCAACGCCACTGAATAAAATGGACTAACATACCTCAAGGTATGCTAAAGACAAATGTAACATACCTTGTGGTATGCTGCAATGAAATTTGATGATTCCTTTGATCAGAATCTTGATGAAGTTGCCTACAACACCAAGACCTGGTGAACACTGGATGCGTATTGGATGGCCATGGATGAAACAATGCAAGGCTGATTCACCCCTTTGAAAGTGGTCACAAGAAAACACGAAAGCACCTTTTGTCATCCACAAAAACCCCAGACCCATGTCACGGCATACTTTGTGGTATGCTGAAAGCTGATTGACACATGTGTATACTTGAGCAACTCACTGTGACCGCCTCAATTACAGCAGGTGAGTAAAACAGCTGTGATGCTGACTTCATGACACATCAGCCACCATGCATAATTAGGAACAATGAACAAAGAAATACCAAACAACACCATCAAGGACAACAACAGCCAATTGGCTTGGCTGAGGATGGGCATCCACACACTGGACACCATGGGTGGGCAAAAAACTGGGGGTCACCAAAGGCAGTTTCTACCACTGGTTTAAATCTAAAAAAGACTATGACATGCAGCTGTTGGCATATTGGAAACACCGCTACACCCAAGGCTTTATAGAATTGGCCGAAACCGGCCGAAACAGCCGAGAAAAACTGTCGTTACTGGGGCAACAGTGCATCGATGGTGCCATTGAAGGCAACCGTTTGGAGTTCGAAATCAATGCTTGGTCATTCCAAGATGACGAGGTCAAAGACTTTGTGATTTCAGTTTATGAACAACGTCACCAATACCTGCTCAAGCTGTTAAAAGACATCTATGATGACCCCAAAGAAGTCGAAAAACATGGTTTGACTTTGTATGCTTTGGTGATTGGTGTGGACTTGTTTTATCGCCCTTTAAGTCGCGAAGAACTTGAACTGATTTTTTCTGAGTATTTGTTGTGAAGACTTCCACAACCCTCAGGTGACTCAGCCGTGCCATTTTTCATTCAATCCGATGAATGCCGAATGAAAGTTACCCATTTGTGATGGTTACCGCCCTTCGACAATCCTCAACGGACTGGTTTTGATAGGATCACAACAGTGCGGCCCATTGCCATGACGCCAGTGATTTCTGTAGAATGATTGGGCATTAATTTGGAGTAGGTTGTGAAGAAATTCATAGTGATGAGCGTTTTATTGAGTGCTCACGTTTCAGCAGAGGAAGTGTTCACCAATTCTTTTGAAACTTTAGTGGCAACCCGAGTGAGTACTTTGGAACTGAAAGACCCACACATGTATGTGAACTTCGGTGGTTGCCAAGACTTCACTTATACGATTTTCGGACAACCGGGATTCAATCCTCAGGTTCAAGACAGCATAGAAAATGACGACGATGGCGACGGTTTTTTGGATTTAAACTGGGTCACACAATACACCACAGATCAAGCTCACCATTTGGTCACGCATTCTGTTGATGCCGCTCAATGGGAGGCCAATTGTACAGAACCCATGAGCACCACCACATGCCATTCGATTTCAACCTCACCCATTTGGCAATCAGTGACACAGGAAGACCTGCTGTCAACCTGCCTCACGCCCAGGGCTGGCACCACATCGGGGTATTCGCCATCCATTGTCAGTACAGACGCCCCCTGCCACACCACTCAAACCGTTGATGTGGTGCTGAACTTGAGTGGGACACTGATTCCTTTGCGCGATTACCAACAAGCATTGAGCTACAACGGTGGAGACGTAACATCCATGGGACTCCACATGGGGTTCATTTCAGAAGCAGAAGCTGATCAAGTGATTTTGCCCGACGACATCCCTTTGGTGGGTGGGCAGCCCCTTTCATCGGTCTTGCCAGGTGGTACAGGCAGCTGTGCAGTACATGATGACCGGGATTTGGATGTCACCGGCACTGTTATGGGCTGGTGGTTTTATTTCAACAGCACATCGACTTTGGTACCTCTGGATTGAACTGCCCCCCCTTACATGCAAATCACTTTGCGCTAAAGCTCCGCCTTAATAACGAGAAAGGAGTATTTCTTTGTATCCTCCCCTCTCGCTTGCAAGGACGCAAGTGTGCCACGATAGCAAGGACGAGGTAGTGGCCGAGAGGGGTTGGGGGTGTGTATTCCACGCAAGTGGACTTTCGATTTGATCAGATGACTGGTAGAAAATACTGCGCGGATTAGATTCCGGCACTCGCCTGAGGCTCGGCCGGAAAAATATTTCTGGAAAATATTTTCGTGCAAACCTGCGATGCAGGTGAGTATCAGGGATGATACGAATATTGACTGTAGTGGGAATAGGCTCGTCGAAAACGATAGCTAAAGTATCATTTCGAATGAACCAAAGCGAACGAAGCAATCTCAAGATATTGGTCATTGAGTAAGCTTATCAAGGCCCACTGAGCTCGTCGAAGTGCTCAATTCACAAACAAAAACACCGGCACGTGGCCGGTGTTTTTGTTTTTAACAGGTCAAGAATCAGTCTTCGAAGCCATTTTCGAATATCAGATCCAGATCCGGCACGGTGAGGTACAAGACAAACCCATCGTGGTCTGACGAACGCAAGCCGAGGCCATCGGTGACGTTGCTGTCGAGATCGATGTGGGCATCCGCGTTCCCTCGAGCAAAGTCCATGTCTGTATAATGCAACAACGCCTCATCATTCAATACGGCATTATCCAGTGCTTGTGCTGAACCTTGATAGACATAGGAATATTGCTCGTTGGCAGGCAGGTCTTGTACGGCTTGAACCATCGGATTGTTTGCAAACAAAGGCGCACTCCACAAAGTGTTCTCCGATTGCACAGCGGTGCCGTCGATTTGTCCCATCACATCAACATAACCATCCGTGAATTGAAAGGCATTGAAATCACCCAAGGTGATGACCATTCCACCGGGGTTATCGGTCTGGATGGTGTCTATCATGGCGGCCACGTCGTTGGCCTGGGTCAATCGCTTCAAGCGAACACGGTGGCCATCAGCGGCATCATCAATGCCACCACGTGACCTCATGTGGACCACAAGGACCTCGACATCCATGTTCAGCTGACCGGCAGTAATGTTGGCTGACAGCTGCAAGGGTGGACGGTCATGGAGCAAAGAACCATCAAAATCAAAGGTTGTGTCTTTGCCATGTTGGGTGATGGCGCTGATAGACACATTGTCACGGTACAAGAACGCCACATCGATGCCGCCACGGTCATTGCCTTCGACCAGTGCAAACTGGTAGTTGACGCCACTGTCCGTTTGTATGCGCGCAACCAAATCTGCCAATGTCGCAGCGTTTTCCACTTCTTGCAATGCCACAATCATCGGTGCACGCAAACTGGACACCAAATATTCTGACAATTTGGCCAAGTGTGTTTGGTATTCTTGCGTCGTGGCAATGTACTCATCTTGAATACCAGAATCAGCCACATCATTGAACAAACGGTAGGCGTTGAACGATGCCACGGTGATTTCATCAGCCGCAGCTTGTCTGACTACCGAAGGCAATACGTTTTCATTAACCACCGTCAGGGTTTTGGGCCAAATCTCGTATTCACCGAAATCAAAGCCCAATATGCCCTCAATGGCGATTTCAGAACCCGCGGTATACGTCGCCAAAGGCAAGGTCAAGGCATCGATATCCACTTGCATCAACTCAGGATTGCCATCAAATGTGGGGATGGGACCACCGCCACCTGGGTGAGTGATGCCAGGCTCACGGAAAGCACGGTCACTGCCTGCTCGGACCAACAAATCGGCCACATTGGCACCAAAGAACGACGCATAAGCCGAACTGATGAACCCTTGGGGCATGTCAATCAACATGCCTTCCATGCACTCAAATTTGGCTGTTTCTTGATCGGTTGAACAAACCGGCACGGTCGGGTCGTTGGGCGGAAATTGATCATCGAATGTGATGGGCGTGGGCAATCCATTACCACTTGAGTTGATGACAATGGTGCTGCCAAACCCAATTTGTGTGGATTCAAAAAACTCGGCCACTTCACCTGTGACATCGATGTCATCCCCCACAGCCACTTGAACCGGTGGGTTGCTGCCGGTATATACAAACAAGGCATTGGAGGTGTTGACATCGCCATCGTCTCTGGCATCTGGCGTTTGCATGAAAAAGCCATCAACATCCAAAGCTGTAACGGTGTTGTTCTCAGTGATGACCGTCAATCCCACATAAGGAGAAACCAGTCCAGATCCCTGGATTTCAAAAATTTCCCTCAGTTGTGGAGATGAAACCACTGTGAAAGTGAACATGTGGTCTGCTGACATGTTATCAAACGGTGCGTCGTTGTCCGTCACCTGAGCGGCGAACACAACCACTTCACAAACAGCGCCTTCAGGCAAATTGCTGTCAGGCGTT
>JAUHZH010000138.1 GCA_030426065.1 Gammaproteobacteria bacterium | reverse complement strand
ATAGCTGATTTATTTTTTTGAACTGGTTCAAAATTTTTAGCCCAAGAAACGGCGGAAGTGTTTTTTTTTGCTTTCAAAGAAGGCAGCTCTGACATTTATTGACCAATCGGCTAAACTGTCTTCATGAGCAGAACCCATCCCGACATCCCCGGTTACACCATCATCAAAAAAATTGGTACCGGTGGCATGTCGATTGTTTATTTGGCAGAGCAAGATTCATTGAAACGTCCGGTCGCCCTTAAATTGATGCGGCCACACATCAGTGACGAGCCCCATGCCATAGAGCGGTTCATTCACGAGGCCAAAACCATTGCGGCGCTCTACCACCCCAACATCGTCACCATCCACGATGTCGGTGAAGTAGATCAAGACTGTTTTTATTACACCATGCCTTATTTGGTTCATGGTGACTTGTCTGACCGCATGCTCAGTGAAGACAATGACATCAAAAATGAATTCACGGCCCTGTGTGACGGTTTGTTTTACGCCCACAATCACGGCGTCATCCACCGCGATTTAAAACCCGAAAACATCTTGTATGATGAACACCACCGACCCCAAATTGCCGACTTTGGCATTGCCCTGTCTACACACCATGAGAAGTGGACCAAAGGCGATCGGGTGGTGGGCAGTTTAAAATACCTGAGCCCAGAACAGGCCCAATCGAAAGCCGTTGATCACCGCTCGGACATATATGCCATGGGTGTGATGTTGTATGAAGTGTTGACCGGTTATTTGCCTTTCGATGCGCCAGATGAGCTGTCTCAAATGATGGCGCATGTCAATGATGAACCCGAAGCCTTACCCAAAAGCAAATCACATTGGCAATCGGTGATTGATGGCTGTCTGGCCAAAGCGCCGGAAAACCGCTTCAAAGACTGCCAAGCTTTGAAGGAAGCCATTGCCGCTGTTCACACCGATGCTCAAGCCACCGCCCAACACCCCAGCATACCGAAACGTCAATGGCCTTGGGCTGTTGTGTTGTTGTTGCTCATCGGCACCGTTTGGTTCTTTTACCCAACCGGCTCAAATGACTTGCCATACACCACCACGCAACCAGCCAACACGGCCTTGCAGCCGGTGCTGGTCCAATCACCTGAATACATTGATGCAGAACATGTCACGCCTTCTGTTGGCGATTTGCAAAATGCCATCGCACAACTTGAAACAACAGATCAGGCCACATGGATCAATCAACACCTGTTGACCCATTTGACCGTTCAGCCTGAACTGTCGGAACCTGTGGCCGTGGCTTATTGGCAAAAACTATCACAATTGAGCTCGCAAGCACCAGAAACTTGGGAACCTGTCAAAACATCGTTTTCCCAACAATTGTCTGCAAGCGGTGTTTCTCTGGACCACGTGATTCAAACAGACGAGGTGAATGAAGTTGTGGTGGCTGATGAAACCGTTCAAGACAATCAGTCACCACCACAAACCAAAAAAAGCCCAACAGCAAACACAAAACCCAGGATCTTGGCCAAAGCGGTCACCGTCAATCAGTTCCGTACATTTGCCAACGCAACAGCATTACAACCTGACAAATGCAAAAGCCCTGTTGGCAGTGTTTTGAGGTTCACCAGTCGAACTTGGAACAACCCTGGATTTCCCCAAAAAGGCGACCACCCGGTGGTCTGTGTCACATGGCAACAAGCACAGCAATACGCACAGTGGCTGAGCCAAAAAGAAAAGAAAAACTACCGCCTTCCCACTCCCAGCGAGTGGCAAGCAGACCTCACGCCTGGACCGAAATGCAGCAACCGAGCCGGCGCTGAAACCTCCCGACTGAAGCTCAAAGGCGACCGATTTCCTTGCCGAGACAATCATCTGTACACCAGCCCTGCCACTGCGACCAAGCAGGGCAATGTCAAATATTGGTTACAAGGCTGTAAAGAGAAAAACAAACTGCAATCCCTGATCAATGACGATGAACCTTGTGACAGCCATCCCGTGGTGGGTCAATCTTGGGCCTCTACACAGGACGATCGGGGCGATGTTGAATACATCAAAAGCCATGCGGGTCGCACCGATGTGGGATTTTGGTTGGTGTTGGAACAGAAGTAACCCATTGCCCTGTCGCATGTTCCTGTATCCAATGTGGCTCAGAGCTTTTGAAACCTCCGGTTGTACCAAAACGCCGACTTTGGAAAGCGCCGTTCACTGCGGTACAGTGTCTGATGTAAATTTAAATATTCATTGAATCCTGCAAAGACACGGTCCTGGTAATGAGCCATTGCGGCAGCATCATCATCAAACAAACGCTTCACAATTGCCTCGCCAGCGAGTAAACCTTGTTCCAACGCTTTTGTGATGCCTGCCGAAGTCATTGAATCATAACTGCAGGCGGCATCACCGACTGCCAACCAACGCGGGCCAATCACATTCGATAAAATTGCCGAAGGTGACACCCGCAACGCCAATGATTCAGGTTCAGGAATGATCCCCATCCGTTCTGTGCATTGTTGATAAAACCAACCGCTGGATTGAAGCAATTGCATCCATTGGCTGCCATTTTGGTATGACCCTTTCTTCAGTGTTTGTTTGTCGGTACAAAAACTGATCAGCGCTTTTTGCTTGGGCAATTCAGTGCCATACCACCACCCCTGCTCCACAGCGGCAACCAAGGTGTGAGATCCTTTGGAGGCTGAAGGCTTGCTTTGATTGAGTGGGAACACATGACAACACGATATCACCGCATCGTATTGATTCCTGGCCACCCCCAAAGATCGCGCCACTTTGGCTTGAATGCCAGTGGCATCCACAACAAAGTCAGCGTGTTGTTGACAGACTTCACCACCGCTTTCGAGGGTGAGCTCGTACCCATCACCATCAGGTCGCATCGCCAACAGTTTGGCCCCTTCCATAACAGCCGCGCCTTGTGCTTCAGCCGCATCCAGCAGCGATGCATTGAACAACTTTCGGTTGAGGTGGTGCCCTTGACCAATCGGTGTCAAAGAAAAGTCATTGTAGCCAGGTTGGTCTTGGCCCCAAACTGACAGGCTGCCCGGACACGGCAAATGGTCCGTATGGTCAAGCGGTGCCAATCCCAATTGGTGCAAATGGTGATCGGCAATCGGTGGCACCGTTTCTCCTATGGCTGTTTTGGATGAAACGGGTCCGGTGACCACATGGACGGTGAGTTGATCCGAACCCACCTGTGTCATGTGTTTGATCATGGACAAGGCGGTGGCACTGCCAGCTGGGCCACCACCAATCACATAAACATGAAACCGATTCGATGAATTAGTGTAGTGCCCTGTACTTTGCTGGGCTATCAGCGGACTGTGAAACTGCCCTATACAAGGCGTCATCCGCAGGGAATGGCACTTCCTTTTCAAGGGTGACAACGCAGTAGAGGGCGGTTTCCCAGTTCGCCCGAAGGGAAGCCATCAAATGCCCCAATACGGCGTTGCAGCTCTTAATAAGGGATAAACCATTATCTGCAAGCTGCGCCTTGTCTTGGCACATTTGATGACTTCTGATAACCTATCCAAGTACAGAACACTACACTAGCCGCCCTTTACAACAATTTTTTATACCTGCTGTCACTGACTTGGGTTGAGGATTGCGCTCAAATCAGTGACAATGGCCTTCCATAAACTGTAAAGCAAGATCATGACCATCAAAGTTGCCATCAATGGCTTTGGCCGCATCGGCCGTTGCATTTTGCGTGCTTTTTACGAGTCCCAGGAACAACATGACCTGCGCATCGTCGCGGTCAACGATTTGGGACCCGTGGACACCCTCGTCCACTTGACCGAATTTGACACCACCCATGGCCGTTTCAATGCCACAGTGGGTTACCAAGATGGCCACCTCCTGATCAATGAGGATCGCATCAAACTGTGCGCCGAAGCCGACCCCAAAGCTTTGCCATGGGCTGAGTTGGGTGTCGATGTGGTGCTGGAATGCACGGGGAGGCACCGCAGTCGTGAATTGGCCGCACAACACATCAGCGCCGGGGCCAAGAAATGCATCATTTCAGCGCCCGCACAAGGTGACATCGATGCCACCGTTGTGATGGGGGTCAATGACGACATTTTGACTGCTGCTCACACCGTGATTTCTAACGCTTCTTGCACCACCAATTGTTTGTCACCTTTGGTCAAACCACTGCACCAAGCCATTGGCGTAGAATCTGGGTTGATGACTTCGATCCATGCCTACACCAATGACCAATTGCTGATTGATAACTACCACGCTGATTTGCGCCGCGCACGATCGGCCACCATGAGTCAGATACCAACCAAAACCGGCGCCGCTGCTGCCATCGGCTTGGTGTTGCCTGAACTGGACGGCAAATTGGATGGTTATGCAATGCGGGTGCCGACTTTGAACGTGTCTGCCGTGGACCTGACCTTTGTCGCGAGTCGAAAAACCTCGGTTCAAGAAGTCAATGAAGTGGTACAATGCGCGGCTGCGCAATCAAAAGTTTTACACTACAGTGATCGCCCCTTGGTGTCGGTGGATTACAACCACTCACCATATTCATCCAACTTTGATGCCACCATCACCCGAGTGATGCCTGGCAATTTGGTCAAAGTGCTTTCATGGTATGACAATGAATGGGGCTTTGCCAACCGCATGTTGGACATCACCGAAGTATTGATGAACGCCAAATAATCAACGCATTGACACAAGCATGACATCAAACATTCTGACAATGAGCGATCAAGACCTGGCAGGAAAAAGGGTGTTGATCAGACAAGATTTGAACGTCCCCATCAAAGGCGGTCAGGTGACCAGTGACAAACGCATTGTCGCTTCCCTGCCAACCATCAAACAGGCCTTGGCACAAGGCGCTGCCGTGATGGTGATGTCGCACTTAGGACGACCCACCGAAGGCCAAGCCGAAGCCCAGTTCTCTTTACAACCTGTGGCTGACTACTTGAGCCAAGCCTTGGGTCAAACCGTGGACCTGAAAACCGATTGGCTCGGTGGCGTTGACGTGGCACCCGGTCAAGTGGTGCTATTAGAGAACGTGCGTTTTCATGTCGGCGAAAAAGCCAATGACGATGCTTTAGCCAAACAGATGGCCGCATTGTGTGATGTCTTTGTGATGGATGCTTTCGGCACCGCACACCGTGCACAAGCTTCAACCCATGGTGTGGCCAAACACGCACCTGTGGCTTGCGCTGGTCCATTGTTGGCCGGTGAACTGGATGCATTGGCGAAAGGATTGGAACAGCCGGATCGACCCATGTTGGCGATTGTGGGTGGCTCGAAAGTTTCGACCAAACTGACCGTATTGGACACATTGAGTGATCAAGTGGATCAGTTGATTGTTGGTGGTGGCATTGCCAACACCTTCATAGCCGCGGCTGGTCACAACGTCGGTACCTCTTTGTATGAAGCCGATTTGGTACCTGAGGCCCAACGCTTGATGGCCAAAGCCCAAGACGCTGGCGGCGAAATCCCCGTACCGACTGACGTGGTGGTCGCGAAAGCATTCAGCGAAGATGCTGAAGCGGTGATCAAAGTGGTTGACCAAGTGGCGGATGATGAAATGATTTTGGACATCGGGCCTGAAACCGCTGCTCGATTTGCATCCATGGCCGCAGCCGCTGGCACCGTGGTTTGGAATGGCCCCGTTGGTGTTTTTGAGTTCGATCAATTTGGCCATGGCACCGAAACGCTGGCCAAAGGCATCGCCCAAGGCGCTGGCTTTTCCATTGCCGGTGGTGGCGACACCCTGGCAGCGGTTGATAAATACGGTATTGAGCCCCAAATATCCTACATTTCAACAGGCGGCGGCGCCTTTTTGGAATTTTTGGAAGGCAAAGAATTGCCCGCAGTGGCGGTATTGAAACAACGGGCTTCTGCTTGATCTTCAAATGAGCGAAGCAGCAGCAAGACCCACATTTTTAAAAAAATAAGGTAATCAAGATGACTGATAAATTGAATGAAATGATAGACACAGCGGCCGCGATGGTCGCCAAGGGCAAAGGCATTTTGGCCATCGATGAAAGCACTGGCACCTGTCAGAAACGCTTTGATTCCATCGGTGTCGAGTGCACCTTTGAAAACCGCCGCGATTACCGCCACATGCTGTTGAGTGGCGACGGTGTGGGCGACCACATTTCAGGTGCCATCTTGTTTGATGAAACCTTGCGCCAGTCTTCTGAAAGCGGCGTTCCATTCGTCAAAATCATGCAAGACAATGGTGTCATTCCCGGCATCAAAGTCGACAAAGGCGCGCACCCATTGGCAGGATTTGAAGGCGAGAAAATCACCGAAGGCCTGGATGGTTTGCGCGAGCGCTTGGCTGAATACTACGAACTGGGTGCCCGATTCGCCAAATGGCGTGCCGTCATCACCATCGATGAAGTCAACCCATCTCAAGCTTGTAT
>JAUHZH010000137.1 GCA_030426065.1 Gammaproteobacteria bacterium | reverse complement strand
CGCCTGGAAAGCGTGTATAGGTTAATCCCCTATCGAGGGTTCGAATCCCTCTCTCACCGCCAACTCTCAGGCTCAATTTCAAAGACTTTTTCATATATCCCTCTCTCACCGCCAGTTCTCAGACTCAGTTACGAACGTTCTGCTCATACATCCCTCTCTCACCGCCAGTTTTGAACCTCAAGTTCTATCACCCTAACTCAAACATATACGCTGCCCTACAAACAGTGTGTTTTTGTTACAATGACGATTTGTTCAGGTCTTTGACATGGAAATCATTCTTTCCATTGCGGCTGGTTTGGCCGTGCTTCGATTGACGTTCTCTTGGTTTTGGGATGGTCGAGATGATTTTGTTGATGCCGTTAAAATGTGGTTCACCCCCGACATCATTGATGCGTTCAGGGGGCGTTGGTTCGAAAGTCACTGGGCTGAGTTGAAAATATTCTTTTGGCTTTTGCTGGGCATTGCAGCCGGTTATTGTGTTCATGCTTTTTTGACATCCTGATTCCTCATCAGCTTGTTTGTTGCTTTGTAACCATGGGATAATACGTGGTTTTATTTCAACCAACGTCAGCCATGTCTGAAGCCAACCATCACAAAAGGAAATTATTGATCACTTCTGCATTGCCATATGCCAGTGGATCACTGCACTTGGGCCACCTGGTCGAACATTCACAATCAGACATTTGGGCACGTTTGATGCGCGCTTTGGGTCATGAAGTGAAGTACCTGTGTGCCGATGACGCCCATGGCACCCCGATCATGCTGAATGCAGAAAAACAAGGCATGACACCTGAAGCATTGGTTGATGGTATCCGCGAAGAGCATTGGCAAGACCTGCAAGGGTTTGGCATTTCTTATGACCACTACCATTCGACCCATTCACCAGAAAATGAGGCTTTGGTGGCTGACATCTATTTGAGGTTAAAAGCCGCAGGTCACATCGAAGAAAAAGTCATTGAACAGTATTTCGATCCAGAAAAAGAAATGTTTTTGCCTGATCGATTTGTCAAAGGCACTTGCCCCAAATGCGATGCCGAGGACCAATACGGTGACAACTGTGAAGTGTGTGGTTCCACTTATGATTCATCAGAAGTGAAAAATCCCAAGTCAGCCGTTTCAGGTGCGACACCTGTATTGAAGGAATCCAAACACCTGTTCGTGAACTTGAAACAGTTTGAGGGCATGTTGAAAGACTGGGTCCAGTCCGGCTCTTTACAAACCGAAGTCAGCAACAAACTGGCAGAGTGGTTTGAAGCGGGCTTGCAGTCTTGGGACATTTCACGTGATGCACCGTATTTTGGTTTCAAGATTCCTGAAGAAGACAACAAGTACTTTTATGTTTGGATGGATGCGCCGGTGGGTTACCTGGCTTGTTTGAAACACCTGTGCAATCAAAATGGTGAGGATTTTGCCCCTTGGGTTGATCCAACCACTGAACATGAAATGGTGCACTTCATCGGCAAAGACATTTTGTACTTTCACTCCTTGTTCTGGCCTGCCATGTTACACGGCGCAGGCATGAAACTGCCCAACGCAGTTTACGTCCATGGCTTTCTGACCGTCAACGGCACCAAAATGAGCAAGTCACGCGGTACTTTCATCAAGGCATCGACCTATTTGGATCATTTGAATCCCGATTACCTTCGTTACTATTTTGCTGCCAAATTGTCTGATGGCGTGGTGGACATTGATTTGAGCATGGATGATTTTCGCCAGCGTGTCAATTCAGATTTGGTTGGCAAGGTGGTCAACATCGCCTCTCGATGTGCCGGTTTCATCAAGAAAAAATTTGATTCAAAACTGTCATCCGAGTTGCACAATCAGGCCTTGTATGATGAATTTACTGCGAATTCAGATGAAATTGCGGCTTTGTTCGAAGCGCGCAAATACAATGCCGCGGTTCGTCAAATCATGGCCTTGGCAGACAAAGCCAACCAATACATTGCCGACATGGCACCCTGGGTGGCTGTCAAAGATGAGTCGCGCTTGGCAGAAGTGCACCAAGTTTGTTCAACGGGGATCAATCTGTTCCGTGTGTTGATGACGTGGTTGGCGCCGGTGATTCCATTCACGGCCAAGAAGGCAGCGGCTTTCCTGAATGTGTCGTTGGACAACTGGTATGCCATTGATGCGCCATTGCGAAACCATGAAATCAACAAATTCAAACCGTTAATTGGTCGCATTGAACCAGAAACTTTGGAAAAAATCATGGAAGCATCCAAGCAAGACCTGGAAGCCAAGGACACCACGATCATCCAAACAAAAAACAATGGCCAATTGGACAAAGACCCAATCAGTGATGAAATTGCATTTGATGACTTTGCCAAAATAGACCTGCGCATCGCCAAAATTGTCGATGCGAAAGCAGTGGAGAAAGCAGATAAGTTGTTGCAATTGACCCTGGATTTGGGCGGCATCACCAAAAATGTATTTGCTGGCATCAAGTCGGCCTACCAGGCGGAAGACCTGATCGGCAAACACACCGTGATGGTGGCCAACTTGGCCCCCAGAAAAATGCGCTTTGGTGTGTCTGAAGGCATGGTTTTGGCGGCTGGACCGGGCGGTGATGATTTGTATATCCTGGAACCGCATGACGGTGCTTTGCCTGGTATGCGAGTGAAGTGAGTGATTCATTCAGTGAACTCCGGCGTTCACTTGGCTTGTCGAAGTACAATGATTAAGGATGAGAATTCGAGCCTGAAGGGCTTCGACGGGGCTCAGCCGGCTTGAAGTGGCCGCCGATTTGATTTAAACGTGCATGGCGGGTCATGAAGGTGTTTTGAATCATTGTGATGTTGAGTTCACTGAGCTTGTCGAAGTGCCCGGATCGTCGAAACACAGGTTTTTCATAATAAGAAACGTTTTCGACAGACTGTTGCGGGAGGGTATGGATGAGCTGGTAGGTAATTCAATAGAGTTGAGTTGAGGTATTGAGACATTGTAGATGACTGATTGGTTTTTGGTTTTTATTGGCGCGGCTTTTGTGAACAACTTTGTGTTGGTTCGCTTTTTGGGCCTGTGTCCGTTCATGGGTGTTTCAACCCAGTACCAATCGGCCTTGGGCATGGGCTTTGCCACCGCCTTTGTTTTGACCCTTTCATCGATTGTCAGTTATTTGGTCAACACCTACCTTTTGCAGCCACTGGAGCTGGAATACCTGAAAACATTGAGTTTCATTTTGGTGATTGCGGTGACGGTTCAAGTCACTGAAATGATTTTGCACAAATCATCGCCGCTGTTGTACCAAGTCCTCGGGCTGTTCTTGCCTTTGATCACCACCAACTGCGCGGTTTTGGGTGTCGCTTTGCTCAACGTACAGCAACAACATTCCCTGATGGAATCGGCCTTTTTTGGCTTCGGTGCCGCTTTTGGTTTTGGTTTGGTGCTGGCCCTGTTTTCTGCCATCCGAGAACGTTTGGAAATGGCTGATGTGCCAGCCGCGTTCAAGGGTTTACCGATTGCGCTGATGACTGCGGGCATCATGTCCTTGGCCTTTATGGGCTTTTCGGGGATGACGCCATGAGTGCGGTTTGGGGTTTGTTGGCCTTTTTGGCCTTGGCGTTGTTTTTTGGTTGCTTGATCGTTTGGGTGTCTAAAAAATTCAAGGTGGAAGGTAACCCCATCGTCGAGCAAATCAATGCCATTTTGCCGCAGACGCAATGCGGGCAGTGTAATTTTCCGGGTTGTAAGCCTTATGCCGAAGCCATTGCTAAAGGCGAAGCCCCCATCAACCAATGCCCACCAGGCGGTGATGAAGGTATCAAAAAGCTCGCAGAATTGCTGGATGTGGAAGTCCTTGAATTGAATCCAGAGAACGGTGAAGCTTCAGAAGACACGGTGGTGGTGATCATTGAACCCGATTGCATTGGTTGTACCAAGTGCATTCAAGTGTGCCCAGTGGACGCCATAGTAGGTTCCGCCAAACTGATGCACACCGTCATAGCAACGGAGTGCACCGGTTGTGACTTGTGCATCCCTGCTTGCCCTGTGGATTGCATCGAAGTGGTGCCTGCTCCCATGCCAAGCCACATCAGACGCAAGGCCAAGCCGGCTTTGTATGCCACCGCAGCCCAGGCGAGGATTTCGTGATGAAATTCCATGGCGGCTTGCGGCTTCGAGATCACAAACAAGCCTTGTCAGGACAATCCATCGTCGATGCACCTTTGCCGAAAAGGCTGCTGGTTTCATTGAGGACCAACCGGGGTGTGGAAGCGGATGCGGTTGTTTCGGTGGGCGATACCGTGTTGAAAGGTCAAGTCATTGCCCGTTCAGACGATGTCATGGTCAGTGACGTCCACGCACCGAGCTCAGGTCGGGTGACGTCAATCAACAAGCGCCCGAGCGCCGCGCCCGATGCCGCCTTGGCTCAAGTGATTGAAATCACCACCGATGGACTGGATCAATGGTGCGAACCCTTGGCAATGGCGGGTGTTTCTTTGCCTGAATTGATGCACCAAGCCGGCCTAATGGGTATGGGTGGTGCTGGATTCCCAGCGCATGTTAAATACGGGCAAGGTGTTGAGACTTTGATCATCAATGGTGCCGAATGTGAGCCCAACATTGCCTGTGATGAAGCTTTGATGTTGGCGCAGCCAGAACGCGTCATCAGGGGTACCGAGTTGATGATGCAAGCCGCAGGTGCCGAGCACGGCATCATTGCCATTGAAGACACCTTGGGTGGCGTGGGAACGGCATTGAATGAAGCGATGGCATCAATGGGTGTCAGCGGCATCAGCGTCACCCAAGTGCCCAACATTTACCCAACCGGTGGTGAGAAACAATTGATTGAAGTGCTGACCGGTTTGCAAGTTCCTGTGGGTCGCACACCGGCGGTGTTGGGTTTGTTGATGCAAAACGTCGCAACCGCCGCTGCGATGGCAGATGCACATGATGTGCAACGGCCATTGGTTGACCGCATCATCACGGTTTCTGGCGAAGCCGTGGCACAGCCCATCAACGTGCGCGCCTTGATCGGCACACCGTTGTCAGACTTGCTGTCTTTGGCGGGTGTCGACAGTGACGCCGTTGATGGCCTGGTGATCGGTGGTCCAATGATGGGTTTTGCCATGCCGCATGCAGATGTTGGTATCGACAAAACCAGCAATTGTTTGTTGGCATTGAAAAGAAGCAGCGAGCGACCTGAGACTGCCATGCCGTGTATCCGATGCGGTGATTGTGTCCAGGTGTGCCCCCAAGAATTGTTGCCACAACAGTTATTCTGGTACATCCAAGGTGAACAATGGGAAAAGACCCGATCCCATCACGTCAATGACTGCATCGAATGCGGTGCCTGCGCCTATGTCTGTCCCAGTGAAATCAAACTGGTGGATTACTACCGTTTTGCCAAAGCTGAACTGCGCTTTTTGGATTACAAGCAAGGCCAGTCAAGCCACTCGAAAAGTCGATTTGAAGCCAGAGAGGCGCGTTTGGAGCGGCTGAAAAAAGAACGACAGGCGAAACGCCACGCCAAAACCGCACAGTTGAAAGACCGCAAGGCGGCGAAAAAAGAAATTTCTGATGTTTTGGCGCGGATCAAAAAAGCCAAGGACGAAAACAATGACTGATGTGAGGATTACTCCAACAAAACAAACGGCACCGCACAGCCACAAAGGCAACAGCGTACAACAGGTGATGTTGTGGGTGTTGTTGGCATTGGTGCCGGCAGTCGTGGCCCATGTGATTTATTTTGGTGTGGGGGTCTTGATTCAAGGCGTGTTGGCCACTGTCATGGCTTTGCTGTTTGAGTGGGGTTGTTTGCGCCTGCGAGGGTGCGCCATCAAACCTTTCATCACTGATGGGTCCGCGGTGGTGACCGCATGGCTTTTCGTGCTCTGTATCTCACCGGTGTCACCTTGGTATGTGGTGGTGATTGGCATGTTGTTTGGAATCGTGGTGGCCAAACACCTGTATGGTGGTTTGGGCCACAACATATTCAATCCAGCGATGGTCGGTTTTGCTGTGATATTGATCGCGTTTCCGCAAAGCATGGCATTGTGGTTGGCGCCCTGGGGGATGGAGCAGCCGGCATTGGACTTCAACGCCACATGGCAATGGATTTTCATGGGTGCTGATCAAGCATCGATCGATGCGGTGACAGCGGCGACGCCTTTGTCGGCTTTACAGACCGGACACCAGCAAGGCTTGACTTACTCTGAGATCATCAGTCAAAAGATCTTTGGTGATTTTGGTGGCTTGGGTTGGGAGTGGGTGGCCAATTGGTTGTTCTTGGGTGGTTTGTTGTTGCTTTATAAGCGCATCATCACTTGGCATGTGCCGGTGACCGTGTTGTTGGTCACGTGCCTGTTTTCATACCCATTTTATGCCTTTGACCCAGATGGTTATTTGTCTCCCATGCAACATGTGTTTTCAG
>JAUHZH010000136.1 GCA_030426065.1 Gammaproteobacteria bacterium | reverse complement strand
TGCGTATGCGATTAAATTCAACGCGATTTTAACTGGCTATTTTCCGACTTGGTCACGCTTTCAGGTTAAAATGCTGGCCATGAATGTGTTGGGAATAGAATCGTCTTGTGATGAGACGGGGATCGCCATTTACCATACCGAACAAGGGTTGTTGGCCGATCAGTTGTACAGTCAAATTGAGCTGCATGCGCAGTACGGTGGTGTGGTGCCTGAATTGGCTTCGCGTGATCATGTGCAAAAAATCGTGCCGCTGATCGAACAGACCTGTGCTGAAGCGGGGATGTCGCTCAATGACATCGACGCCGTTGCTTACACCGCCGGACCCGGCTTGATTGGTGCCTTGCTGGTTGGTGCCTGCGTTGGTCGCAGCATCGCATGGGCATTGGACAAACCGGCGATCGAAGTCCACCACATGGAAGGGCATTTGCTGGCGCCTTTGATGGAAGAAGACAAGCCGGAGTTTCCGTTTTTGTCTTTACTGGTGTCAGGTGGTCACACTTTGTTGGTGGATGTCCAAGGTTTGGGCGAGTATCAAATTTTGGGCGACACCCTAGATGATGCCGCCGGTGAGGCCTTTGATAAAACCGCCAAGTTGTTGGGTTTGCCTTACCCTGGTGGTCGCTACATTGCTGAATTGGCCGAACAGGGGGATGCCACCCGATTCAAATTCCCGCGTCCGATGATTAACCGACCTGGGCTTGAATTCAGTTTTTCGGGGCTCAAGACTTTCACCCGCGTGACCTGGGAAGAACAGTTGCCTTTGTGCCGAAGCAATGAAGAGCGGGCACAATTGAAAGCCGACATCGCGGCTTGTTTTCAATTGGCCGTTGTCGACACCTTGAGCAAGAAATGCCTGCGCGCCATCAAACAAACCGGCCACAAAGCCTTGGTGATTGCCGGTGGCGTCAGTGCCAACCTGTCACTCAGGGCACAGTTGGCCGAACTGGGAAAAAAGCACCGCTTCAAATCATTCTTTCCCAGCATGAAATACTGCACTGACAATGGTGCCATGATTGCTTTGGCCGGTGCGATGCGGCTGGAAGCAGGCCAAAGCAGCACCGATGAAGCCATTCGAGCTTTTCCCCGCTGGAACTTGGAGCACATAGACCGCGCATGACACCATTTTTACCGCAAGAAATCATCCGCAACAAGCGCGATGGCAAAACATTGAGTGATGTTGAAATTGAATTTTTTGTCAAAGGCATCAGTGACGACAGCATCTCAGAAGGCCAAATCGCGGCCTTTGCCATGGCGGTGTACTTTCAAGGCATGTCGGTGGCTGAACGACGCACTTTGACACAGGCCATGATGCATTCAGGCCATGTCATGGATTGGTCTGGTTTTGACCTCAATGGCCCGGTCCTGGACAAACATTCCACTGGTGGTGTTGGTGACAAAATCAGTTTCATGTTGGCACCCATCATGGCGGCATGTGGTGCCTATGTGCCGATGATATGTGGCCGCGGATTGGGACACACCGGTGGCACGTTCGATAAATTCGAGGCCATCCCTGGTTACAACACCACGCCCGATTTCAAAACATTTCAGCAAGTCACCGCCCAAGTGGGCTGTGCCGTGATTGGCCAAACACCAGCCATCGCCACCGCAGACCGGCGGGTTTATGCGACCCGAGACATCACCGCCACAGTCGAAGCGGTGCCATTGATCACGGCTTCGATCTTATCGAAAAAACTGGCCGCAGGATTGGAAGGCTTGGTGATGGACATCAAGGTGGGCAACGGTGCTTTTGCCGAAACCTTGGACTTTGCAGAACAGATTGCCGAAAGCATTGTCACGGTTTCGCCCATCCCCACAGCCGCGGTATTGACTGACATGAATCAGGTCTTGGGTCATGCGGCCGGCCATGTCACCGAAGTGAAAGAATCTTTGGATTATTTGTCAGGTGCTGCGCGTGACCCATTGATGCATGAAGTGGTATTGGCCTTGTGTGGTCGGCTTCTGTGCTTGGGTGGTTTGGCAAGCCACCAAAAAGCAGCGGAGCAACAAATCGAACAGGCATTGGCCTCTGGCTTGGCGATGGAAAAATTCGCCCAAATGGTATCGGCTTTGGGTGGACCGACCGATTTCATTGAACGCACCAACCATTACTTGACCGCGGCGCCCATACAGGCCGATGTCTATGTCGAAACACCCGGTTACTTACAGTCCATGAACAGCCGGGCGATTGGCTTGTCCATCATTGAATTGGGCGGCGGACGGCGGGTCGCTTCAGATGCCATTGACCACCGGGTCGGATATGCCAACTTTGCCAAAGTCGGTGATTTCTTGGACGCCCACAGACCATTGGCCACCATCCATGCCGCTGACCAGGCCGGTTTTGAGCGCGCCAAAGCTCAGTTACTGTCCGCCATCCACATCGCAGACGGGGCACCAAAGTCATCGGGTATGGTCATCAAAAACCTTTAATATAACGTGATGCCGTAAAAATCTGGCCAAATCACTGCAGTTTCACTCAACTGTGGCTATAATACGCGCCTTTTTTATCGCTCGAGAAATAGCATGTCCATCAGACACATTCCTGTGGGTTCAGACGTACCCAATGACGTCAATGTTGTGATTGAAATTCCACGCAACGGCGAAGCCGTTAAGTACGAAGTCGACAAAGATTCTGGCATGATCATGGTGGATCGTGTTTTGAACACCGCCATGCGCTACCCTTGTAACTACGGTTTTGTACCACACACTTTGTGTGGTGATGGCGATCCAGTTGACGTTTTGGTTGTGATGCCGACACCTTTGTTGCCGGGTTCTGTGATCAAGTGTCGTCCTGTTGGTGTATTGAAAATGACCGATGAAAGCGGTGAAGACGCCAAAATCATCGCCGTGCCTGTGAGCAAAATTTCTGAGTTGTACCGCAACGTCAGCGACGTTCGTGACATCAATCCCGTGACTTTGGACACCATTGCCCACTTCTTTGAACACTACAAAGACTTAGAAAAAGGCAAATGGGTCAAAATCGAAGGTTGGGGTGGTGTTGAAGAAGCCAAAAAAGAAATTTTGGATTCGATTGAAAACTACAACAACGCAGAAGAAAAACCCCGCTTCTGATCGCTCCTTATCCAGAGACAAAATAAGCCCCTGCTTGATTGGGGCTTTTTTTTGCGCCGCATTTTTTGATCTTTTGCTTAAAGTACAAAATCATCAACTGACCACTATGTATAATAATTGTTTTTGATGGTTGAAATATCCATGAAATTTTTTGCCCAAAAAACAGTCATGTGGATGATTTTGCTTTGTTTCATCACCGTGGCCAATGGCCAAGAAGCCAAAGTAGCACCAGAAAAAGAGGTGGTGACCTTGGAAAACGTCATTGATCATCACAAGGCGTTTTTCGTTAAATACAACGAAGCCAAGCAAAGTGATGTGGCGAAGAAGTATGTGGCGTTCACTGAGCTGGAGTTCGAAAGCCAGGACATCATTGGGGTTTTGTCTGCTTGTGAAAAAGACCACAACGATGAAATCAAAACCCTGACACAAATCAAACAAATTGAGGCGTTGACCCAGACTGCTTCCGATGGCAGCACCGAAGAAATTGCTGCCGTCGATGAGCAAGCGACGCGTGAAATTGACCGTGAACTGGTGTTGGCTGAAAAGCAACTGATTGAATGTCGCCTTTTACTGAGACAAGTCACCGATGCCCGTGATGAAATTTTGGTGGCGAAGAAAGACATCTGGGTCAAAGGATTGACCAGAAAAAGTGAAATGAGCTCATTTGCCCACTCCAATTGGGACACCCTGAAATTCGATAAACTGTTTCCAAGTCATGTGGTGACATGGTTGTCCTGGTCATTGGTTTTGGCCTTGTACCTTTTCTTGATGAAGAAATCATATTTTCAACAGCTTCAAGGCAGGCCGAATGAATATGCCACGTTGAAAGCGGTGGGTCGCATGGTGTTGAAAGTGCATGTGCCTGTGTTGGCCCTGGCCTGGGGCAGTCAGTGGTTCAATGACGGTTTGTATGCCGATTTGCCATTGTCCATGATTTTGGCATTTTTATTGCGTGATGCGGCGGTGTTCTTGTCCTTTCGTGATCAATTTGAAGCACCTAAGTTCCATGGCTTTTATCAAGCTTCGACTGTGTTCATTGTGGTGACTGGTTTGTTTTGGGGTGCATTGGACATCAATCAAAACCTGGATCGCAGTTGGTTGAACACACAAGCCATGATGATCATCCCGATGTTCACTTTGTACACCGCCGCTTTGATCAGGGCCGCGATTAAACTGTACAATGGCCCGTTTGCACTGAGAGACCGCATGGCCGCTGTGGCCATCATCCTCATTGCAATTTTTGCTTTGGTGTTGATGCTCATGAATTACGGACGTGGAGCCCAATACGTCACCTTGTTGACGCTGGGCCTGATCAGGGTCTACTTGGGCATGAAGATAGTCAATGGCATCAGGAAAGTGGTGTTGTCTGAAAAGGTTAAAAAAGACCAGGTCAAACACGGCAAGAAAAAAGTGTTCAAATACCCCATGTGGGTCACACTGCTGGTTGCCTTGGTTTACTTTTTATTGGCTTTTGCTTATTTGTCTTTGGTCAGTGGTGTCGCTGCCGATGTGTATCAGCAGGTGTCGTTCTTTTACAAAGAAGGGTTCACAGTGGGTTCAATCCATGTGGTGCCCAGCAGTTTATTGGCCGGTGTGATCGCATTGATGTTGTTGATGAACCTGATGTCTGTGGTGAAAGAAGGCATTGCTTCGAAATGGTTCAAGAAGAGTAAAATAGACCGCCATGCACGTGATGAAGCGGCCACCTTGGTTTGGTACGTCGGTGTGACTTTGTCGGTGTTGATTGGTTTGAGCATTGCGGGACTGGAGATGTCCAAATTGGCCATCATCGCCGGTGCGCTGTCGGTGGGCATCGGCTTTGGTTTACAAAACATCGTCAGTAATTTCATTTCCGGTTTGATCATGATGTTTGAAAAACCAGTCAAACCCGGTGACTGGATCGAAGTCGGTGGCTCGGTAGGCTTTGTTGAAAAAGTCAAAATCAGGGCCACTTTGGTCAAGACCTTTGACAACGCCGACACCTTGGTGCCCAATTCTGAGTTCCTCTCCAACCACGTCACCAACTGGACTTTGGGTTCACCTGTGGGCCGCGTCATCGTACCGATCGGTGTGGCCTATGGATCTGACACCGCATTGGTGAAACAGTTGTTGATGGATGCGGCATTGGCCCATGACCAAGTGTTGAACAATGAGAAGGACCAGCCCAAGGTGCTGTTCTTGGCCTTTGGTGCCAGCAGCTTGGATTTCGAGCTCCGGGTCATGGTCAAAGACATCACCAAGTGCATGGCTGTTAAAAGCGACTTACACTTTGCCATTGATCAGGCTTTTCGTGATGCCCACATCGAGATTCCGTTCCCACAACAAGACATTCACATCAAAAAAGATGACTGAACTGATGTGTCCATATTCAATGGGGTTAGCAACCAGCCAACCCCACCCAATCACAGGATGACCCATGTCCCAACAATTTGATTTATTAAAACAACGGCGCTTTCTGCCCTATTTTTTGACCCAGTTTTTGGGCGCTTTCAATGACAATGTGTTCAAGAACGCCTTGGTGATCATGATTGCCTTCCATGTGGCCAAAGAACAAGTGGATGTGTTGACCAATTTGGCCTTTGGCTTGTTCATCTTGCCGTTTTTTTTGTTTTCGGCTTTCGCGGGCCAGGTGGCAGATAAATATGAAAAATCCGTTTTGATACAGCGGGTTAAATTGTTCGAAATTGCAGTCATGCTGATTGCCTGCCTGGGCTTTTACCTACAAAACGTTGGCCTGCTGATCTTTGTCTTGTTTTTGATGGGCGCACAATCATCGCTGTTTGGTCCAGTCAAGTACGGTTACCTCCCAGAAAAACTGACCACCGATGAATTGATTGGCGGCAATGCCTTGGTCGAGGCCAGCACCTTCATTTCGATCTTATTGGGCACCATTTTGGGTGGCGTTTTGATTGCTTTGGATTCCATTTGGCCGATTGCATCGGCGGTTTTGATGTTCGCTGTAATGGGTTACATCACCGCCAGAAGAATCCCCAACACGCCGCCTGCCGATGCGTCAATCCAATTGAACTGGAACATTTTTGCGGCCACCAAAAACAATTTGAAATTTTTGCCTGCCAATAGGGTGGTTTTTTTATCGGTGCTTGGGATTTCTTGGTTTTGGTTTTTCGGCTCCATATTTTTGGCACAGATTCCCAATTACACCCGAACCATACTCAATGGTGATGAGTATGTAGTGACCGTTTTGCTGACCATGTTTTCTATTGGGATAGGGTTGGGTTCCTTTTTGTGTGAGAAGCTGTCAGGTAAACGGGTTGAAATTGGACTGGTCCCTTTGGGCGCCATCGGATTGGCTTTGTTTTCCTTGGAT
>JAUHZH010000464.1 GCA_030426065.1 Gammaproteobacteria bacterium | reverse complement strand
CAAGGATTGGACGCCCTGCCGATGGATTTCATCGGTGTCTTGGATCATGGTTCTGAAAGCCAACGTTTCTTGTTGTTTAACATGATCGCCCAAGGGGCGGCGTTGATGAGCGGCGAAACACAAGACAAACACATGCACGATTGTCCCGGCAACAAACCCAGCACCACCTTGTTGCTGGATGACCTGACCCCTGCATCAGTCGGTCAACTGCTGGCCTTGTATGAACACATGGTATACACCCAATCTGTGATCTGGCGCATCAATTGTTTTGACCAACCCGGCGTGGAATTGGGCAAGACCTTGGCCAAGCGCATCGAACAGCACGTCAAAGAAAATCACATCGATGATTTGCCTTTGGACCCTTCCAGCATCGCACTGATTAAAAAGGTGATGAACCATGACCACTGACATCAAAGACATCAAAGACCCCCTCACGGGCACGGCATTTGGCAAATCGGCCAGTCACAAAGCCAATAAGAAATCACTGCTGTTGCGCTACCCTGCAGCGGGTTATGAGTCAGCTTACCAAAACATCCCTGGTCTGGAAGTTGAACAGTTGGCCACCGAAATCCGTTCACACCAAGTCAAAGAAAACCTGAAACCCATCAAAGGCGTCAAAAACATCATCGCCGTGGCTTCAGGCAAAGGCGGCGTTGGCAAATCAACCACCACCGTGATGTTGGCCAAAGCCTTACAACAGTTGGGCGCCACGGTGGGCATTTTGGATGCCGACATTTATGGCCCCAGCATCCCCAAAATGCTCGGAGTCAAGCAACAACCCGAATCACCGGACAACAAAAGCTTCCTGCCAGTCGATGCCAAAGGCATTCAAAGCATGTCGCTGGGTTACATCATGGACGACAAAGCCCCAGCCATTTGGCGAGGTGCCATGGTGACCAAGGCCCTGATGCAAATGCTGGAAGACACACGCTGGCACGGTGTTGACTATTTGATCATGGACCTGCCACCAGGTACCGGCGACATCCAGCTGACCATGATTCAGAAAATCCCCGTCACTGCCGCCGTGGTCGTGACCACGCCCCAAGACATCGCTTTGTTGGATGCACAAAAGGCGCTGGCCATGTTCAACAAAGTCAACTTGCCGGTTCTCGGTGTGATTGAAAACATGAGCACCTATGTCTGCGAAAACTGTGGACATGAAGCCCACATATTTGGCCAAGGTGGCGGTCAACACATGGCCGATGCATTTGAAGTGCCCTTGTTGGGGCAGCTGCCACTCAACATCGACATCAGAATGAACATGGACAGTGGCCAACCTGACAACGTTTGGCCACTGTCCATGTTCATTCTGATGAACATGGACAG
>JAUHZH010000135.1 GCA_030426065.1 Gammaproteobacteria bacterium | reverse complement strand
AGAACCTGAGCCAGAACCTGAGCCAGAACCTGAGCCAGAACCTGAGCCAGAACCTGAGCCAGAACCTGAGCCAGAACCTGAGCCAGAACCTGAACCGGAACCTGAGCCGGAACCTGAGCCAGAACCAGAACCAGAACCAGAACCAGAACCAGAACCAGAACCAGAACCAGAGTTGGATCAGTCCACCGGTTCAGAAGTGATTAACTATGAATGGAAAGTGGCTCAATCTGCCGAATTGGATTACCCCAAAGATGCATTGCGAAGCAACCTAACCGGTTGGGTGGATGTGATGGTGACCATCGATCCCGACGGCAATGTGGTTTCAGCAGAGTCTGAAGGCAACTCAAGGCGCGGCAGGGTTTTTGTTTCCCCCGCATTGAAATCGATGCGTGCCTATAAATTCGATCCACCGAAAAATCAAGGCATCACATTGAATGTCAGCCGCATATATCGAGTTGAATTCAAACTGTGATTTCATCTTTTTGAACCTGTACAAAGCCCAAAATACCTTTGTACAGGTTCAATACACACCCAATTATTTCATCTGTTTTAGCTGATAAACCAAATCTAGAGCTTGCCTTGGGGTCAAGTCATCTGGGTTGATTTGTGCCAGTTTTTTCTCAACGGCAGATGTTTGTGGTTCGCTGATTTCAAACAAACTGGTTTGGACCGGTTGTTGGCCACTGGGACTGTTTTCCAAATGTTTGAGGTAAGCTTTGGCTTGCTGCAATGCAGATGAGGGGAGGCCAGCCAAAGCAGCCACTTGTAAACCATAGCTTTTGTTGGCAGCGCCTGGCTTGACGTTGTGCAAGAAGACAATGCCTTCACCGTGTTCCACCGCATTCAAATGGACATTGTCCACGGCGATGAGCTCATCCGCCAGGGCCGTTATTTCAAAATAGTGGGTGGCAAACAGGCAAAAGGATTGGTTGTGATTGGCCAGGTGGACGGCACAGGCTTGCGCCAAGGACAGGCCATCATAGGTGCTGGTTCCGCGGCCGATTTCATCCATCAACACCAGAGATTTTTCCGTCGCATTGTGCAAGATGTGCGCTGTTTCCGACATTTCGACCATGAAGGTTGAGCGTCCACGCGTCAAATCGTCACCCGCGCCGATGCGGGTGAATATGCGGTCGACATCACCAATGGTGGCTGAAGTCGCTGGCACATAGGATCCGATGCAGGCCATCAGAACAATGATCGCTGATTGTCGCATGTAGGTTGATTTACCACCCATGTTGGGGCCAGTGATGATCAACATTTTGCGTTCACCATCCAGGATCAAATCATTCGGCTCAAAAGGTGTGTCTTGAATTGTTTCAACCACAGGATGACGACCTTGTTTGATGTCGATGGTGTGTTGTTGGACCAGCTGGGGTTTGCAAAAGTTTTGGGTCAAGGCACGTTCGGCTAAATTGGCCAGACAATCCAACTGACTGATGGCCGATGCACAGGCTTGTAATGACACCGTGTCTTTGGCCAGTGTGGTCAGTAATTCGGCATACAGTTGTTTTTCATACGCCAATGACTTGTCTTTGCTGGACAGGACTTTTTGTTCAAACTGTTTCAACTCAGGGGTGGTGTAACGCTCCACTGCTTTCAAAGTTTGTCGTCGGATGTAGTGTTCTGGTGCCTTGTCGCTGTGAATTTTAGAAATTTCGATGTAGTAGCCATGAACGCGGTTGTAGCCCACTTTCAAACCGCTGATGCCACTGTTCTCCTGTTCTTGGGCTTCAAAATCCAACATGTATTGGCCGGCGTCGGTGCTGATTTGGCGCAGCTCATCCAATTCACTGTCATAACCGTCGGCAACCACGCCGCCATCACGAATCACCACAGGTGGATTTTCTTTGATGGCTTGTGTCAGCAGCGCGATGACGTCGGGGTGATGATTCAGCTCATCCGTGACTTCTGATAAGGCGATGTCAGCTTGTGACAATGTGTCTTTTATCTCTTCGACTGCAGACAAAGATTCCCGCAATGCCACCAAATCCCGCGGCCGGGCAGTACCCAAGGCAATTCGGGTCACAATCCGTTCTATGTCGGCAATCCCTTTCATTTGTTGGGACAGGGTTTCTTGAATGTGTGCACCGAGTAAGGTTTCAATGGCATCCAAGCGGCCATTCAGTATCACACGATCACGCAAGGGCTGCTTGATCCAACGACGCAATTTTCGTGAACCCATGGCGGTGGCACATTGGTCCAGAAAGCCACACAGGGTCAATTCATCCAAACCATCGGCATGGTGATCGATTTCCAAGTTTTTTCTGGAGTTGGCGTCGATGTGCAAATAATCATCGAGCAATTCGATGTGAATGCCCTGGATGTGTTTGAGGGCGGTTTTTTGGGTGTGGTTGACGTACTGCAACAAAGCGCCAGCGGCGGCAATGAAGGCCTCGTGGCCTTGGATGCCAAATCCAGACAGGTCATGGACACCATAAAGTTGTTTGATGGCATGGTTGGCCGATTCAGCATCAAAATCCCAAGCGGGGCGAGCAACACAAGGACGTTGTTCAAACAATGCCAACAAATCACTGTTTTCTTTGAGTAACAACTCACTGGGCTTCAAGCGAGCCAATTGGGCTTCCAAGGTGGCCGAATCTGGCAAGGATTGAACCGTGAATGCACCACTGGACAGCGATAAATAAGCCAAGCCATAACCGCTGGCTGTCTCATGAACCGCCACCAACAGGTTTTCTTGGTGGGCATCCATCAAGGCTTCTTCCGTCACGGTACCGGGTGTGATGATGCGCTGGACAGCGCGCTCGACCGGTCCTTTGCTGGTGGCTGGATCGCCCACCTGTTCACAAATCGCCACAGACAAACCTTTTTTGACCAATTTGGCAAGGTAGTTGTCAGCGGCGTGGTAGGGCACGCCGGCCATGGGAATGGGTTCACCATTGGACTTGCCGCGGTGGGTCAATGTGATGTCCAGCAGTTTGGCGGCTTTCAATGCATCATCAAAAAACAATTCATAAAAATCGCCCATCCGATAAAAAAGCAACATGTCTGGGTAATCGGCTTTGATTTTAAGGAATTGCTGCATCATCGGTGTGTGACCGGATGCCTTTGCTGCTTTTGCCATGGGTGCTGGGTGAAAGAAAAGGGAAAATTTTATCAATTAAGCGGGTTGAATGCCACACCGGAAAGGCTCTTGGCAATCAGTAACGGATTCAGTCGAAGCCGTCCTCGAAAATCAAATCAGGAATCACGGCTTCCACTGCACCGATGTCACATTCAGCCGAACCGTCGAAGTCGCCATCCACCGGTCTGCTCATGTCCCTTTGGTCAGTCGAAAGCAAACAAGTTCCAGAAACGGCATCAAGTGCAGGGCTGTTGGGCGGCAGGGCCAAAGTCATGGTGGGTCCACCCAAATCCGCCAATGTGGTGCTGACCACATTCGAGACGTTGAGTTGGCTGGGAACCAGGTCGCTGGCACCAGGGACCACGCCCACCAAACCCGACAGGTTCTGGTGGCCAAATAAATTATCGGCATCAAGCAAAGACGTCCCATCAACAGCCGACCAGTTGTGACCAGTCATCACATCATCTGTGTTGCCAGACACCAAGGTTTGGGCCAGCATGGTGTCGGCTTCGTGTGTGAAAAGGCCACCACCACTGGCGGCATCATTGTTGACGATGCTGTTGCCCGCAGAGTCCAAAGTGACACCATAGCCATATTGACTGTCAGCAAGCAAGCCGCCACCACTGTGGTTGGTTTCGTTGCCAGTCAAAGTGCTGTTGATCAAAGTCACATAGGATGCACCATAATAATCACCCACATGCAATCCGCCACCGCCATAAGTGGAGACATAGGTGGTGTTGTTGCTGATGGTGGATTGGTTGATGGTGACGTTGCTGGCGACAACAGAAACACCGGCGCTGTAAAAAGCGGCCAAATGGGTCGTGTTGTTGTCAATGGTTGATTGTCTGATCAAGCCAGTAGAATCAAAAAAGTGGATGCCGCCACCTTGGTTGGCAGAAACGGTGGATTGATTGAGGTACAAATAACCTTGGTAAACCGAGATGCCGGCGCCGGTGTTGTATATGTCACTGCCTTGAATGATGTTGAGTTGATGCAAGTTGGCTTGGCCATTGTCAATGCTGATGACTTTGTGTGATGAATCACCATCGAGGGTCGAGCCATTGCCTGAAATGGTGATGTTTGAACTGATCACAGCCGTGTCTGAGAGGGTGATGTTGGCGTTGATGGGTAAAATGATCTCATCATCGCCGCTGCCAGGCAAGCAACCGCCCACCACCATGTCGGTGTTGGCTGCTTGTACGGCATCTTCAAAAGTACAGGTGATGCCATCCACCAAAATGGTACCCGCGCTGACAGAAGACAGACCGAGTTCCAGCAGCAAGGCCGAAGTCAGCAATTGGTGGCGATGGTTCATTTTTGTTTTGGTTTTCAATTCATTGTTTATGGTCATTACATGTTATCAAAGCCATGGTGTGTCAACAAGCCAGTTTGGAGTGGGCGGTTTCAAATTCGGTGTGAGTGTGCTTCAATACCTCCATGAATTGGTTGGCACACGTTTTTTTATCTGGGCAAGACATTGATGTGCAATTGGGCAACTTATTGGCCGATCCACTGAAAGGGCGGTCTTGGTCAGGCGCACCACAAGGGATTGCTGTTGGCATGGCTTTGCATCGTAAAATGGATCGGTTCACCGATCAACATGCTGTTTTCAAACGCAGTTGTGGTCGATTGGGACGTCAAGGGCGTTTGCGTGCCGTGGTGATGGATGTGGTGTACGATCATTTTTTGTCGCGCCATTGGTCGCGCTATTGTCCTTACCCTTTGGTCGATTATATCCAGCAGTTTCATCGCAACGCTTTGCTCGCTGCGCAACACCACCCTTACAAAGCCCGGGTCTTTGTCACCCGGTTGGTCCTGTCGGGGCGCTTGGGTCAGTATGGCAGTTGGGATGGTTTGGCATCCACCTTGGAGCGCATGGACCAGCGCTTGTCACCACGGGTACGCGCCAAAGAGGCCACCAGTGATTACTTGTTTCCGATTGAAAAAGTGTATGACAGTTTAGACAAGGATTTTCAGGATTTTTTCCCTGAACTGATGTCGCATGTGAATCATGATATGATGATTGATTTTTGAGGGATAAAATCATGAAATTGGGCGCATTTTCCATCAGTTTGGCCGTCAAAGACATCCGGGCATCGAAAGACTTTTACCAAAAACTGGGCTTTGAAGCCATAGGCGGAGAGATTGATCAAAATTGGTTGATCCTGCGCAATGGTGACACCACCATTGGCTTGTTCCAGGGCATGTTTGAGAAGAACACGTTGACCTTCAATCCCGGTTGGGATGCCCAATGCCAAGAGTTGTCTGAATTCGATGACGTCAGACAGATACAACAATCGTTGCAATCGGCTGATGTGACTTTGACGATGAAGGCCGATGAAAACACCCAAGGACCGGCATGCATCATGCTGGAAGACCCCGACGGCAATCCCATAATGGTTGATCAACACAGGTAATAATCATGAAAAAACATTTCGCAATCGCCGCGTTGTTATGGATGGTGGCAAGTTCTGTTCAAGCCAGAAAATCATTGGTTCCTGAAGACATCGAACGCAGAGACGCCGTGACGGTGTTTGTTGAAGCGACTGTACTCGGCAAGCACCAGCACATGGCCAAGAAAATCAACGAAGTCCATGACGACTTTGCCAAGCACGGCTTTGAATTGGTCGATGTCAGTGTGTACACAGAAAACAGTGACCTCGAAGGCATATTTGTTTCCTACAAACGCAAAAAATAACGGATTGAGTTTCAGGCTTGAACGCAGATTCAAGCCTGAAAATTTCAATCAAACCCGCCGCTAAAAATCAAATCATGGTGCTCATAGGCACCGATGTCAACATCGGCACCGAGGACACGGGTGAAACCGTCCAAATCAAAAGGAACGCCTTCGGAAACATCACCGTCGTTATCGAGGTCATGTACATCTGCGGGTAACGACATGAAATCACCGGCATCAATCAAAGGTGAACCCACAGCCAAGCGGAAATTGTTTCCTACTGCATCGACAAACATGGGGTCAAAGCCCGGTGCGGTGGCGTCGATGTTGTTGGTTCCAGCCGGAAACTGGTCTTTAATCAAGGTGTGGCTGGCGCTCAAGGAACTGCCAATATGTTCGCTGGATGTGATGACACCATCGTTGTCGGCGATGTTGCCCCAAACAATGCTGTTAAACAAAACTGCAGCTCCATACACTCCTCCGCCACGTGAGTTGAATTCAGAGCTGGATACGACATGGTTATTGGTGATCAAACAGTTTTGGCAGGTTAATTCTGATGGATGGCTATAGGTGAAGATGCCGCCGCCCCAACAAGATTCAGTTTCACCATAATTAGTTTCGCAGAGGTTTCCTGTGATGACACTGTTGTTAATTTGCAT
>JAUHZH010000463.1 GCA_030426065.1 Gammaproteobacteria bacterium | reverse complement strand
AACTGGCTCAACCAGTCAGCGTCTTTGGTGGTGGCGGTGCTGGGGCTGGAGGCATACAACGGTCTGCCTTGGTGGTCATTGAGTGACAATTCGCCGTCTTGTGGCTTGATGTTTTCCAGCAGGTCTTGCCAAGACTCGAGTGGCATGAACAGGGGTTGTAACTGAATTTGTTGGTCGCTGACGTGGCCGTGGTGACGTGGCTCCTGGCTGCCCAGCCCGAAGTCGAACACCGCCAGTCCCAAACGGGTCAGGTCATTTTCAGGCAGGGTCAGTTCGACTTGGTAACCACCGGAAATTTCATGCCAATAGCCGCGAATGTCGGGGTCGAAAACAGCGCCTTCGGCTTGTCTTGGGATGGTGTGTTTTTTGATGCCTTGTGGGGTACCGGTGGCGATGACCAGTCGGTCCATGCTGCCATCGGCAGCGAAGCGTGGGCTGGCATCCATACATTGCACCATCAAGCGCCATCGTGCGCCTTGTTTACCCAGTTTGAACTGCAGGTCATCATCCGCTGTGTACCAAGGCAGCAGGTCCCATTCTGAGAAGTCGCCCTCGTTGCCGCCGTCTTGTGGCAAAGTAACGGAAACCAATCCACTGACCCCTTCAAGTCCTTGCGATTGGGCAAATTGCGAGACGGACTTTTTGATCACATCGGCTTGTTTTTGAGCCGCATTGACCATGCCATCTTGGTAAGTTTGGTTGAGTTGGTCAAAGGCCCACCAGGCCACCAAAGGGAAACACAGTCCCAGCAAGGCAATGATGCTGATTTGCCAACGCAGCCTCATGGCAACCAGCGGTAACCCATGCCATGAACGGTTTCAATGTGGTTGAAGGCCGGGTCGGCTTGTTTGAACTTGTGGCGGATCCTTTTGATGTAGCTGGTGATGGTTTCATCATCGACGTAGATGTTGGCGTCCTGCATCAGTTGGCTGCGTTTTTTGACGTGTCCTGGGTGTCTTGCCAGACACAGGACGAGCCAGAATTCAGTGACTTTGAGGTCCACCAATTGGCCGTTCCATTTGGCCATCATGCTGTCAGTCAATAACTGCAAAGGCCCTTGCTCAATGGTATGTTGTTGCGGTTGGTGCATCACTTCTTGGCGGCGGAACAATCCGGAAATGCGGGCCAACAATTGGGGTGTTGATATGTCTTTGCTCAGGTAATCATCGGCGCCCAGGCGCAAACCAGAAACCACATCGATTTCATCGTCTCGGGCAGTCAGCATCAAAATCGGCAGGCTGGCCGATTGGTGACGCAGCTTGCGGCACAAATCAAACCCAGCGTCTGGATTGGTGCCCAGCCCGACATCAAGGATGACCAAATCAGG
>JAUHZH010000134.1 GCA_030426065.1 Gammaproteobacteria bacterium | reverse complement strand
GGTTGGGTCCACTGAATGGTTGTTGGTAGTTCAATTTCAAATCTCTGACCACTGTCAGCGATGACGAAGATGGGTTGCTGCGGATTTTGGTCTTAACTGATTCCAACAATCGGTTCGATTTAACCACACCCACACTTGAGTATTGCAAAGTGGCATCACTCCTGATCTGGCTAGAATAATCAAAATCTATTTGGTAATGAGGGCTGTTTCCAGAACCAAAGTTACTCCACCTGACCATGCCCAAATAGCTTTCGCCATCTTTACTGTCATATGAAAATTTGATCCGGTTCATCCCTGCATTGTCTTTGGGTCGATCTGCAATTTGAGACAACAACCAAGTTGAAACCACATTGGCCTCACCATTGCGCAAAATTTGTGCACCCGTGTTGCCAGTTGTGAATATCTTGTTGGCTTTGAATGCACCTCCAGGTGAACCATAAGTCCACTTCTCACCCGACTTGGTATACACAATGAACACCCGCGGACCTGAGGGGTAATCAGTGTGTTTTTGGGCTTCAATGCGACTGAAGTTCTCAATCTCTGTCTTGTAGTACACGTAGTTTGCATCTTCAGAGACTTTGAACAGGCGCATACCATCAATACAGAAGGCGTCATCCCATGTGAAAGAAATCGGCGGATACACGTTCAATTCAGGGTCGGTTTCTGGCGTTTTCAAGCAGCGCGAGATCGCCGACACACCCGAAATGTTCCATCCCATGCCGGCGATGCCATTGCCAGAGCTTGAGTTGTAAGACAAGGCCAATTGTGGTGCCAAACCACCGCGACCTTTCGGTGCGTAAACGGGGATGGTGTAATTGGCAGCACCCGATTGATCGACATCAAAAGCACCCGCCGTCACACCGATGGTGCCATTGATCGGATCGGCTGTGATGTCATCAATCATCAGCTCGGGCTGAGGCGCTTGTGCAGGCGCCAAGGGTTCTGTTTGTGTCACGCAATCACCGCAATCGGCAATCGTTAGCATCGATGATTTGGCGATGGTGACGTATGTTCCATCATTAGCATGACTGGGTTTGCGCAGCTCAAATTCATAATCACCCGCCACATTGAAGTCATAACACATGAATTCAGTAACCACATACCCAGCTGGCACACCAGCACAATTTGGATGATCTGACAAGGGCGCAAAAGCACCCCATGGGCCGTCGGTTTTGTGCCTGTAAAACGGCTTGATGGAAAAGTAATCATCATCAGTGAACCAGGTGAACTTGACATCACAGGTACCATAATCTTCGTTCGAAGGGTCACAGTGAGTCACGTCTTCTGTTTGGTTATTGACGAAGAAGCGGATGTCATGGAAAGAAGCCGCTTTTTCCATGGTTCTCATGTTGCTTTGATTGCCATAGTTCAGGCTGACATAACGGTTTCCTGAAACTGGCAAGCTGCTGTTTGTTTGCAACCAAAATTGGCCTTGGGTGTAACCTTCCACGCCTGAGAAAGAACGGCCGCCATTGCCCAACCAAACTTGGTGATCCCTTTGGTCATACGCTTCGGGTTTCATGCCCAATGGATTGAAACCTTTCTCTACCGTCAGGAATGTCTTGCCTTCATTCATGACATAATCATCAAAATAGCCCGCACCTGGCATGTTATTTAATGAGCAGTTGCTGTCACTGACATACGGATTGCACGCGTGGGCCTGAATCCAAATGGGTTTGCCGTTTGTGTCATATGTGGCTATCGAAGACACTTCAAAAGCCCCATCCAACCAAGTCAACCACGTCAATTGTTCATCCAAGGTCTCGTCAGCATTGCGGTGCCACCAAGCCCCTGAATAATGGTCATCGTCATTGCGAGTGGCCGTTCCCGGTAGGTGGTCCACGGAAAAGTTGTTCAACACAATGGTACAGTCAGAACCACAACCGCCATTACCAAATCCAGTCATCAGACCATTGTTAGAATCGATGTCGAACTGAACAACGACATGTTGGTTACCCGGCGTATTTACACCACCCAGGCCTTCAAAATGAACTTTCAAGCCCCCCACAGCAACCGGGTTGGTTTGGCCGTTCTCATAGGTGACATAAAGGATTTCACCTTCAAAGTAATCTGAAGCGGACTGCTTCATGTGAGAAAAGTACCAAGTCGGTGTCCACTCGCCATCCACCTCACTGTAGGCCAACCAATAGGCCAACAAGTCATAGGTTTTGCCGTATTGTTCATGGATTGAAGGGTAGCGCAATTCGCTGGCCCAATAGAAATGCCAGCCGGTCCCCGCTTGATCAGGATTCCACCAGTTACCTGGATCCATGTCACCAGGGCCGCCAGTCACACCATTGGAAGGGCTGTATTCAATGAATTCATTGGGAATGAATGATTGTGATCCTTGCTGATCAAAATCAATTTCATACCAGTTCCTGTCGTTCCAAGGGTTGTTTGGGTATTGACCAACAGTATGTGGATCCACACCATTACAACCCATGCCATTGATGCATGGATGAACTGACACTGTCCCTATTGGGTCACTGCCATTCCTGTTCCAACCATCACAAACCGCTTCAGTGGAAAATACACCATTGTTTCCATCTGCCGCATTGACAATAACATACTGAGCAGAATTAGAATTGGCACCGTCACTCATCAAACATTGGTTGCTTGAATCATGGGAAACCACAAGGTAATAATCGGACGCACCGTTGTTATCTGACCATGAAATGTGCTTTTTACTATTTTGCACATACCATGATACGTTTTGGAGGGTATGCAAATAATTTGAACTTGACCAGGGCACTGGATCAATGTCTATCAACCGCTCGTTAGACGCTACTGAACAACGGTCACCGTTGACTCGATCTCGTACACAGGCTTTCAATTTATATGAGTAATCCCCTTTGACCAGCCTGTCCAGCTTCTTGTGGCCTGAAAGGTCAATATTTGAATTGCCGCCTGACTCCAATCCTGCCATATCAACGATGATTTGTTCAGTGTAGGTGATTTGGGCTTTGTTGTGCCCTGCGTTAGAAGAACTGTAGTGCAAAAATCTGAGGTAATTGTAATTGGGCTGAGATTCTATGATTTCGATGTAATCAATGTTCCTGACCTGTTCTGCGCTGTAGCCATCAAAGTCCCAGTTCAAGTTGAAATTTCCACGAAACCCGGTGACAGAATTCAATTCAGGCACAGGAATTTCAGAAGAAGTCAAAGGCACACTGGTCATAAAATAAGCAGGCACGCCACAACCCATACCCGTCAAACAGGCTTTGATGGTGAAGGTGTTTCCAATCAATGAGTCCCGATCAATGTCAGCGAACTCGTAACTGCTTTGATGGTTCAAGGGCACCGAAATGGTGATTTCGGAACCCGGTTCATTACCTGGCGACATCGGCGTTAGAATAAACTGATCCGGTCTGCCATCTCCATTGGCCGCCCAAGCTGGGTATTGGAATGTAACGGTGAAAGCCAAATCATCAGGGGTGATGACGGTGTCATCTGCCACATTCCAGGTCACTTCAATGCCATCAGGTTTCGTAAGGCCTTGTTTAACTTCACTGACGATTTTTTCGGGACCACATGCAAATTCCGTACAGCCCATAACTCCATAGGAGGCAGCAGCGGGACCCGCAAAAGAAAACTGGTTTTGATCGGCAGGAACGGCGTATTGATATGTCATCAAACCGTTTTCATCATAAGCCACCACCCTGTAGTGAGTCAGCCCCCATCGCTCATGCCTGCGATTGGCATTGTAGCTCCAAACCAGCGTACCAAACGCTGAGGTTTCATCGTGATAAAAGTCTAAATTGCTCAATAAATCAGGCTTACAAAAAGCCGCCTCATTGAATACTTCATTACCAGAGAATACATGACAAATGGGAGGGGCTTGCTGACTGCCGTCTGGCATTGTGATCAAGCCAGCATTGGACATGTTACCCAATCGCGGCACAGTTGGATCTGCGTAATTGTCTTTAAACTCATGATAATTGCTGCATTTCAAATCATTGGAGCCGGTGAAATCAACACGGTGAGACCAAAAGAATGGCTTTTTCACTGGGTGGGATTTAACCATGCCTGGGTTATTCTGCATGCTTAAAAACTGAACAGGACGATACCCTTTGATACCATCAAAATTAGAATTGTTGATGGTTAGGCTACATAAACCTGAATAGTCGTTAATGGTCTGGTCAATTGAGTTTAAGCTGTCATTGTCACTTAAATTGATGTGCTTGATGCCAATGATTTGTGCCAAACCCTGAATGTCATCAAACCCCGTTGCAGACAAGTCGATGGCTTCGATGTATTGATCACTGATCACTGCCAAGAAGTCGGTCTTGCCTTCAGTTGGCGACAATTTGGCACCGGACAAATTCAAAGCATCAATTGAGACATCACGATTATTTCGAATCAAACCGGAAAATCCAGACTCGATTGGATTGCCAGACAGGTCAATGAAACTGGCGTTGTATGGCACATGTGACGTGATGTCATTCCAACCCATGTTGCGCAATACGATGGAATCTATGTCACCGGGAGCGTACAAACTGTTACCAGCCACGCCGGTGTTGCCAGAAATGTCCAACCAACTGAGCTGAGGCAAAGATCCAAAACCGCCCCAAGAGGTTACATTGGTGTTGTTCGAAATGTCCAAGTAGCGCACGCCAATGAAATGGGTGGCAATCTCAACCAGGCTGTCATTACTGAGATCTGCATTCGAGCACGTTAATTTTTCAATTTCAGAAACCACCGTGTTTGACTGAATGCCATTGCTTGCGACACAAGCTTTCAGCGCTGGATCTTGCAGTTTACCCACCGTCGTGCCCGGATCGGCCACCACAATGGATTTCACATCACTCCAATAGCCAGTCACTTGGCCCTTACTGGTTTCATAAACAGCCCTCAAATAGAAATCGTAATCGCCGTTTGCTAGATTTTTAATGCGGGTGAACTGCTTTCCAGGTAACTCACCCAAAGGGGTCCTTTCCAATGAAATATGATAAATCGGATTACTGGTGGCATTATTGCGGATCACCATCAATTCATAATAGCTCAGTTCAGATGCCTCAAAATCACCTTGTGAAATTTCATTGAGTGAAGTGAATTTGACCCTGATGTTGGGCTTATAGGTACCATCAGGATTAGTTACCCCTTGTATGTTAGCAATTCTAGGCACTGGGTATTTATCAGATGAACCTGCATTAGATGGAAAACAGTCTTCCAAGCCTGTATTAGCACAAGGGTATAGACCAGGGAGTTGTTGCCCTTCAATGTCAGGGAATGGTTGATCCAGTAAATACAACCGCTTCCTTTTCTCCACTTCAAAAGCATCAAAATAGCCCACGTCTGTAATCACTTGCGAAACGATGCTTTCATAAGTGGCTGCAGGTATTTCATCCGTACCATGCGCCAGAGAAGTCAGTGCCAATAAAAACAAAACCATATGAAGTTTCTTCATGTCCAATTTCCAAAAAATAATTCCAGTTACCAATGAAATCGGAAAACAGCAGCAAACCTTATCAATTAATTTAATTTTTTTGTTATTTAGGAATTTCACTGAATTTAACTTACAACAGTCATGACAATGATTTGGAGGTGAGCTTCAAGTCACAAAAAAACCCATGGCATCAATCATGGGCTTTGAAAATATTAAAAATGATACCCCGCCGTCCTTGGCGAAGCGTTGTGGCGTCAGTGGCAGCCGCGGCCGTTGATTTCAGTCAGGCGGGTGGTGGACACTTGGCCGTCACTGAATACGGGCAAGTTCGTCGTCCAGCTGACGGTCAAGGCGTTGAGTCGACTGAAAACCAAAGTCAGTGTGCCCCAAAATTCGCTGCGGATGTCGCATGGCACGAAAATGGGTGGTGATTGGACACCGTCGGTGATGAACATGTCAATGCTCGCGGCGTTGCCGTCCCTGTCATCAACTAACCACACCGGTTCTTGGTTGAGGTAGGCATACCAATAGGCTTTGAACCGGTCAGCGGCGCCTTGCAGCACTTCCAAGAACATGCCGTGACCTGAAAGGTCCGGGTTGAACCAAGGGCCAGTGGTGTTTCTGTTGAGGGCTTTGACTTCACATTGCCCTGCTGTGCTGGCTTGTTCAATGCGGATGTTGTACAAATAGAACCCGCCTTCCTCTGAACCTGGGTCTGAAGAAAATGCCCAGTTTAATACAGGGTGGTTCTAAGATCTGTCCAATTTTTTTAACATGGCGTCGGTGGCAGACACCAACGCATCGATCATTGCGGGCTCTTTGGAAGAATGACCAGCACGGTCCACCACGGTCAAGTGGGCATCTGGCAGTGCTTGATATAACACATGGGCTTTGGCCGGCGGTGTCAACAAATCGTAGCGGCCGTTGACAATGAACACCGGCATGCCTTTCAACACATCGAGGTGGTCGGCTATGGGTCTGTCAGCGATGAAACAGCCATGAACACAATAATGCGCCTCCAACAACCCTTGGTGCCATGGC
>JAUHZH010000133.1 GCA_030426065.1 Gammaproteobacteria bacterium | reverse complement strand
AAACCCAGATTCATGACTTATCACAGGCTTATCCAACGATGGGCCTGTGGTATGATGAATGACATGAAACCACACGACATTTTGCATTTCTGGTTTGAGGAACTGGAGCCGAAGCAATGGTGGGTCAAGGACCTGGCCTTGGATGAAATGATCAAAGAGCGATTTGAGGGCGTATATCAAGAAGCGATGGCGGGTGAACTGTACACCTGGCGCGAAACGCCTGAAGGGCGGTTGGGGGAAATCATTGTTTTGGACCAATTTTCTCGCAACATGTACCGTGACACGCCGGCATCATTTGCCAGTGATCCTTTGGCTTTGTGTCTGGCACAAACCGCGGTGGCTGTCGGTGATGATTTGAAATTGAATGATCAACAAAAACCGTTTTTGTACATGCCATACATGCACTCAGAATCGTTGACCATTCATGACGAGGCGATGCGCCTGTTCAAAGACCTGCCCAATTTGGATTTTGAAATCAAACACCGCGACATCATCGTTGAATTTGGCCGCTATCCGCACCGCAATGCCATCTTGGGGCGGGAATCCAGCGAAGCCGAAAAGGCATTTTTGCAACAGCCGGGTTCCAGTTTTTAGGTTCGTGAAGGGTAAACAGTTCTCATGCCCTGATTGTGATGCTGAGTTTACAGCATGGGACAACACCAATCAAACAGCTGGTAAAACACAGGTCTTGACTTCGACGGTTGGTCTTTTGGGCACAGTAGGTGCTTTTTTTACTTTATTGGCCACAGCCTTTTTGGTCAAAAACAAGAACAAAGACACCATATGGAAATGCCATGCATGCCAAAAAAAATACACAGGTGAGAAACTCAAACCTTTCGAATGGTCAGATTACAAATAAGCCCAAAACCAACCACCCTTGATTGAACTCAAGGTGTTTAATCCATTTTGGGTGTGCGTTGAGTCGTGGCAACATGCGGATAGACCCCATTCGTGGTTCTTTTCAATGAGGAAAGCGGTTAGAATGTGATTAATTCAAAGCCAACGGATTATGGCCATTTTTCTCAATTTTGACCGCGATCAAATGAAATCGATTTTTTTCTTGTTGTTGGGTGTTTCATCCATAACAACAGCTGAACGGTATCCAGTGGAGGTCAATTTCACCTCACAGTCAGGACAAAAGTCACATTTCACATTCAAAACCAAAGCCGACTCATATGATGAAGTGAAGTGTTACCAAGAAAAATTGGTTTTGGCTTTGAGTCAAAATGATGATCAATCTTGGGTCACTTCGAAAGAGGTGTCTCAATTTGAAGATGAATCTTTCCTCGAATTTTTCACCCCGCTTGTGGGAGAGCAGTTAAAACAAAGAAACCTCAATGAAGCAGGAGTGGCGTCTGTTGAATTGAAATTTTTCCAGGACAAATCCAATCGGGTGGCTTACGATGAGGCCAGATCATTGATCGAAGAAGGCCAACATCAAGATGCATTAAAGAAATTAAAATCCATAGAGATGCCAGACAAGATCTTACCCTGTGTTCTATATCATACAGGCAAGGCCTTGTCCTCTTTGGAAAAATACCAGCAGTCCATTCCTTACTATGATCAAGCCATTGCCGCAGCGCCTGATAACAGTCGGTTGTATTATTCACGTGGCTTCCGGTATAAAAAATTGGGTGAATACCAACAAGCTTTAAATGACACTTATAAAACTTTAGCAGGTGGCGATGAGTTCTGGGAAACATACCATCAGCTCAGCGACATTTACGATTTGATGGATGACCATGTGAATGCCATCAAATATGCTTCTCTGGGGTTGAAATACAGAGATGATGATTACTTCTACGGTGACCGTGGCTGGGTGTATTTAGACAACGGTAACCTGCAAATGGCCAAACTTGATTTCCAAAAAGCATTGGAAACCAATCCTGAAAAAGCCAGTCATTTGTCTGGCATGGCCGAGGTTCTCAACCAATTGGGTGCTCACCAAGAAAGTTTAGGCTTGGTCACCAAGGCAATTGAAAACGAAGGAGAAACTCACTTTCGATTACAAACCAAGGCAGATGTTTTGATTGAAATGGGACGAGAAGAGGAAGCAGTCAAAGTCTTTCATAAAGCCATGGAATACCCAGGGGATGTCAGCAACAGTTACAATAATTTGGGCTGGATGTATCAGAAAAACAATCAGCTTGAACTGGCCATCGAAACCTATAAGCAAGGATTGGAAAAATTCCCTGATGACCTTTATTTGCTTAACAATGTGGCCATGTCTCTTTACTTGAACGGGTCGTATGATGATTCCATGACGCATGCCAAATACTGCATTTCAATCCAGGACGAGTCCAAAACTGCACTAGAACACTGGCTGTTGGGTGCCAATTTAATGGCCACAAACCAACTGGACAAATCGTTCCAACACCTGAGAAAGGCGTTTGTGATTGATGAAAATTTTGGTGATGGGTATTACCAATTTGTTCACAAGAAAAGTGAAGGTAATTTCCTCAAAGAAACCTTGTCTCAGTTGGTTTCATTGTCCAAAGAAAGTAATGACGCAGTTTATGTCAAAGCCACATTGTTGTTGAAGAAGCTCGATGGAAAATAAAATAGCAATCACCTTTTTATTCTGTTTTTTGTTTTTGGGGTGCCAAAAGCAAGCAACAGACACGGGCCTGGAATCGGTGGATGCCACCATCATCCAACGTCTTGACGACAACAGCTATGAAGAATTTCTATTCGAGGCAAAATACCTCAATGGCCTCAAAATTCATTTCAAGGAACGGTTGGGCACCATTGAGCACAAAGAAAGCACACCCTCTGTAGGGATTCGGATTAAGGGAAAAGACAAGGACCAATGGTTTGCTGTTGAATATCAAACCAAGGAAAGTATTTTATATGCCATGGTTCAAATGAATGGCGAGGGCTGGTTTGATGAGAACTTACACAACTCACTTGATACCAATGAGTTGGAATTGTTGATCAATGGACAGGAAATTGAAGTTTTTGCCAAAGATTTTCATTATGCAATGAACATTCCGTTTGAAGCATCGCATGTTGCCATCCGACATGCTTCCATAGATGTTGAAACACAAGTGGATTTTTACTACAAGTGACATCAAATTAAAATGGTTGTAACCTTTTGCTGATGACTTGTCTATAAGGGGGTGAGTCAACTACAAAAAGGAGCACACATGAAAACCATTGTTTATTTAGTCATTCTACTTTCCCTGTCAATGCAATCGGTGGCCAGCGGCTACGATCAAGCCGCTTGGTATGTCAGTTTGGATGTGGCGCAAGTCAAAGAAAAACTGGTTCCAGTCATCAACCAAAACACCCAGTCATCACCCAACAGCTTCTCAATAGAAGCCCATGTGCCCGATGAAGTCAGACACATCACTTTGTATGGTCAGCACAATGAAGGCAAGGCCACCACGGCCATATTGTCAGGAGTCATGCGTCACTTTTCAGTGATGTCTTATTTGGATTTTTTGGCATCAGAAGTGGGCGAAAATCACCCGGTCAAATTGATTGAAACAACACAGCACAACAACCGCGCTGTGAACCATTATCAAATCCAAAAAGGCAAAGAACACAAATCGTTCTACAGCAGCCACATCGATGACAGCACTTTGGTGGTCAGTTTCATCCGTGCCGAAGTGAATGATTGGATTGATGGCAAACATGCCATGAATGATTTGCACCAAACCAGTTTGGTCTCGGTACAAGTCAACATCGAATCGGCCTTGGTCCATGCCGGTACGGACATGGAAAACAACCCACAGGCATTCCAGTCTCATGTGTTCAAGAAGATCAAGCAGTTCGCCGCCAGTGTGGTTGAAGCAGACAAGCAATTGTTACTGGAAGCGGTTTTGGTCACCCATGACGACACCACGGCGACTCAAGTACAAACCGTGATCAATGGTTTGATTGCCATGAACGCCTTGTCAGACGTGGCGGCTGAAAGTGAAGATTTGAAAGTCATCATTGAAAACCTGTCGGTCCAAACGCAAGGCAACCAGGTTCAACTGTTCACACAGTTTCCACTGTCTCTGATTGCGGATTTGGACATCGACTGATTCAATGACCGAGGCTGAATTGATACATCAGGCCCAACAAGGTGTCACCAGCTGCTTCACGCAGCTGGTGGTTTTGTACCAGCCCAAAATCCACAGTTTCTTGCTGGCGCGTTGCAACAACCCAAGCGACGCCGATGACGTGATGCAAGAAACCTTCATCAATGCCCACCGATACATCAAGAGCTATGATGACCGGTGGGCTTTCAGTACCTGGTTGTTCACCATTGCCAAACGCCAACTCAGCCGCCTCAAACCCAAGCCCCACATTTCGTTGGACGAAGTAAGCGAACCGGTTGATGAAGGCACTGAACTGAGTGACAACATTTGGCCTTTGGTCAAACAGCATTTGGGTGAAACCAGTCACGACCTGCTTTGGTTCTTTTATGTAGAAGGCATGTCGATCAAAGATTTAAGCCAGGTGATGAATCAATCCACTTCTTGGGTGAAAACCAACCTCCATCGCAGTAAAATGAAGCTGAGTCATGTCCCTGCAATCCAACAAATGATGGGAAAATGAGATGAATCAATTTGAAGAACAATTAAGCAATCGATTGAAAAAAGACGCCTCGGCCTACAAAGAATGGTCGGCCAGTCGTTTCGACACCTCAAACAATGAACTCCTTTGGAACCCGCCCAAACGACGATTCTGGAAGCCCGCTGCCCTGGCAGCAAGTGTGTTGCTGGCCACCGTGCTTTGGTTGACATATCCCAATCAGGAGCCCAAAGGTATGATGGATGTTTCAACAGTGGCGACCCAATGGCAACAAATGCCGGCCAAAATCGAACAGGCGACTCAGTCTCCTTTGCAACAAGAGCAGGAAGCGATCAAGGCTGATTTGAAGGCATTGAAAGATCAGTTGTTCACCATTTGAAATGGTCAGTGGCGCGTAAAACGTTCAATTGTGGTTATAAAGCGCAATGTTTCAAGACGAAAAAAAACATTAATGTTTTTTTGAATAGATAACAATGTCTTTCATATCAATGGCTTGCAAGGTTTTTCTCTTGGGAGAATAATGAAACATTAACATTGTTTCAACAACATTTTCACATGCTCTTGCTAGTGTAAAAAGGGCCTGCACAAACAGGCTTTTTTTTTAACAACAGGAGATTTTTATGAAATTGAGAACACAGAAGAAACAGACAGCCTTTAAAGCCACTTTATTTGCCGCCTCTCTTGCTGTGACTCCATTTGTGATTGCCGGAGGTAACAGCCATTACGACAGCGATGACAAACTCAAAGATGCTTGGTTGGACGGTAAAGTAGAAGCGGCCTTGCTGGTCAACAGGCATTTGAATAATTTCACCATTGACACCGATGTCAAAGGCCAAGTCGCTTATTTGTCAGGGACAGTGAGTTCTGAAATAGACAAAGAATTGGCTGAAGCCATCGCCAAAGGCATCAAAGGTGTGTCCAAAGTCGAAAATGATCTCGTGGTCAAAAAACAAAAGCACGATGACAAGAATGGTGTGGATAAAGAACGTTCTTTTGCAGAATGGTATGACGATGCCACCACCACGGCTGCTGTCAAAACCAATTTGTTGATCAACCAAGAAGCTTCTGGTTTACAGGTCAATGTGGACACTTTAGAAGGTGTGGTGACGTTAACGGGTGAAGTTGAAACGGAAGCTGAAATTGACCTGATTGTTAAATTGGCGGAAAACACCGCCGGTGTGATTGATGTCAAAAACAAATTGAAACTGATCAGCTGATTTATTTAATTTCACATCCTAAAAAGGCAAGGGTTCCGGCCCTTGCTTTTTTTATGACACACTTTATCCATCTTTGTTCATGGCTTTCTTTGCCTGAAAACCCAAGCGCAATATCATGAAGTTGATGGTGGCGATGATCAAAGCAATTTCAAATCGCTGCCATGCCACCGCCATGCCGATGGCACCGGTGTTCCATATGCTGGCGGCATTGGCCAAACCAGAAACCTTGGATTTTTGCTCTGATTTCAAAATCGCACCGCCACCAATGAAACCAATGCCCGTCACCAAGCCAGCCATGAATTTGCCAATACTTTCACTGTCCCCCAACACGTCCATCGCCAACAAAGTGTAAGAACAGGTGGCGATGGCCACCAAAGGATAGGTTCTGAGTCCGGCACTGTTGCTGTGGTGTTCTCGGTTGTAAGCTATGGGAAATGAGAGCAACAAAGCCACGCCAATCAAAAACAAATGCTTAACCACAGTTTGCCAATGCAGCAGTTCATTGGTTTGTGAAAATAAAAAGTCTAGCATGTATCAGGTCACCTTTGAGACGAAGCAATCAGTTTACACTTTTTGCTTCAAACCAAACAAGCGGCGAGTGAAGTTGAAAGGGTATACCAAGAGCATACAAATCAACGAGGTCAACGCAAAAGATGAAATCAGCAGGATGCTGGTTTTGGTTGAAAGTGCGGCATTCATTTGGACAACAAAATAAGCCAAAACCACGATCACGGTTTGGTGAAAAATATAAAAGGGATAAATCATTTC
>JAUHZH010000132.1 GCA_030426065.1 Gammaproteobacteria bacterium | reverse complement strand
TGGGTATGTACAAGGGCGACCCCTACGGGGATATCGGTCGACTACAGGACGAGATGTTCCGCGCGGTACGTCTGGTCGTCGATACCGGCATGCATCATCACAAGTGGACACGTGAAAAAGCCATCAAATACATGGCAGAAAATACCGGTACAGTCGAATCTGATGTGGTCGCTGAAATCGAGCGATACATGGTTTGGCCAGGACAAGCCTTGGGTTACAAAATGGGCATGATCAACATGGTCAAACTGCGCCAAAAAGCCAAAGATGCCCTGGGCGCGCGTTTTGACATCAAAGCCTTTCATGACTTGATCCTGCTGGGGGGTGCAGTTCCCATGCACATCTTGGAAGCGAAAATTGACCGTTGGATTGCCAGTCAAACCAGCCACTGATTTCATCACTACCGTTTTCTGAACTGGACAAGGCAACGCCCTCACAAAAGGCGTTGCCTGTCAATTCACTTGCCCTTCCCTGACGCCTCATGATCCTTTGGCAGTGATTCCACCATTCAGTCTTCTGATAAAACGATTGATTCGATACAATCAATCCATTGGACAAAACGGTCAGGCGCGATAAAATAAACCCATATACACAACGCAGGAATCATGATGCACATTGGAATCAACGAACAAAACCGAACCGTATTAACTCAAGCCTTGAGTGAACTGTTGGCTGACAGCTACACCCTTTACTTGAAAACGCACAATTACCATTGGAATGTGACAGGACCCCAATTCACCACATTGCATGCCCTGTTCGAAACCCACTACACCGAATTGGCCACAGCCATCGATGAAATCGCAGAGCGCATCAGGGCGTTGGGAGCATTGGCTCCTGGTTCTTACAGCGCATTTGCTCAATTGACCATCATCGAAGAAGAGCAAGGTCACCCCAAAGCCACTGACATGGGGGGCAATTTATTGAAAGCCCATGAGGCCATTGCTGCGCGCATCCGAAACCACTTGGATCACGAAGCATTTGAAAGCGATCACGTCAGCGGTGACTTGTTGATTGGCCGTTTGGAGCTGCACGAAAAAACCGCGTGGATGCTGCGATCTCTTCTGGATTGAATACCATTTCCCCAACAACCAAAGGGCACCTCTGGGTGCCTTTTTTTTTACTCAAAATATTCTACAGCAAACCTTCAAATCCTGTGTGGTACAAGGCTTGGTACAACACCAAAGCTGCGGTGTTGGACAGGTTCAAACTTCTGGATCCTGGTTTCATGGGCACACGGATATTGTGACAAGCATCAGAAGACAACACTTCATCAGGTAAACCACGTGTTTCAGGGCCGAACAACAAACAATCACCGGCTTGGTAATCCACTTGGTGGTGGTGATCAGTGGCTTTTGTGGTCAAGGCAAAAAAGCGTTGGCAACCACTGTTTTTCAAAAAAGACGTGAAATCATCATGGTGTTGAACATGGGCCCATTCATGGTAATCCAACCCGGCACGACGCAAAGCTTTGACCTCCATATCAAAACCCAATGGGTGAATCAGGTGCAGTTGGGTCCCTGTGTTGGCACACAGTCGGATGATGTTTCCGGTATTGGGTGGAATTTCTGGTTCATATAATGCGATATGAAACATATAATGAGCAGTTGAAAAAACGAACCATTGTAAATGATTATGAAGGCACTGCAAGGAAATCGAGTCTGGCCCTATGTTCAATTGATGCGACTGGATCGCCCGATTGGCACCTTGTTGTTGCTGTGGCCCACATGGTGGGCATTGTGGGCGGCTTCAGAGGGTCATCCGCATTGGTCTCATTGGCTGATATTCACTTTGGGCGTTTTTTTGATGCGGGCTGCTGGCTGTGTCATCAATGACATTTCCGACCGAAAGTTTGATGGTCATGTTCAACGCACAGCAAATCGACCACTGGCACAAAAAACCGTTTCGTTGTTACATGCTTGGCGGCTGTTCATCGGTTTGCTGTTGTTGGCGGCGTGTTTGTTGTTTTTTTTAGAGACATTGACCGTATACCTGGCCTTGGCGGCTGCATTTTTTGCCGTCACTTACCCTTTGATGAAACGCCTGACTTATTTGCCTCAAGTATATCTCGGCATCGCTTTTTCCTTTTCCATCCCCATGGTTTTTGCGGAAATCACAGGCAACGTCCCGAAAGTCGCCTGGTTGTTGTTCATCGGCAACATCCTGTGGACCACAGCTTACGACACCATCTATGCCATGATTGACCGCAAGGACGACCTGCGCATTGGCATCAAATCCACCGCCATCCTTTTTGGCGATTTAGACAAAGTCATCATCGGCATTTTGCAGCTGATGACGGTGTTCGCCTTGTTCCTGTTTGGCAAACAAATGGAACTGACTGCGCCCTATTATGTTGCGGTGATCGCCGTTTTGTGGCTTTTTGTTTATCAGCAATTCTTGATCATGCAACGCGATGAAACACGATGTTTCAAAGCCTTCCTTCACAACAACTGGGTGGGCATGACGGTATTCATTGGAATTTTTGCGCATCACCTCTTGAAATGATTTAGATTCCCCTTATATAGCTTTTAACGATGGATTGCCTGATGGGATTCATCATTAAAAACGACCTGGCACATTGCAGGTCACAACAAATCATCTTGCTATTACTTAGGAGAAATGAAATGAATTTTGATTTGACGCCCTTATTCCGTACTTCTGTGGGCTTTGATCGCATGGCACAATTGTTAGACCAAGCGAACCGCATTGACCAAACCCCCAGTTATCCACCCTACAACATCGAATCATTGGATGAAAACCATTACCGCATCACTTTGGCAGTGGCAGGTTTCGGTGACCATGATTTGGAAATCACCTCTGAACAAAACACATTGACTGTGAAAGGCAAAAAGGAAAGTGAAGTTCAAGGTAAATTCATTCACAGGGGCATTGCCAACCGTTCGTTTGAAAGGCGTTTCCAGTTGGCCGATCACGTCAAAGTGAAAGCCGCCAACATGGACAATGGGTTGTTACACATTGAATTGGAACGTGAAATTCCAGAAGCGATGAAACCCCGCACCATCGCCATCAACAACAACCAGAATGCGATTGAGCAAAAACCCAAAGTCGTGAAAGACAACGTGGCCTAAACCACCACACCTCCTCCTCTTTGAAAACCCGCCGGTCGGCGGGTTTTTTTATTAGCGTGACTTCTTCCATTCATTTTGACATACCCGGAAATGAATTGACCAGCTGCACTTTGAGGTCTGGAAATGAAGTCACCACCTGCACTTTGAAGTCAGGAAAAGATTCAACCTTCTGCCATTCACCGCAATCATCCGGGAAACTGTCCACCATTTTCACTTTGATGTCTGGAAAAGCGTCCACATATTGGATTTTGATGTCAGGGAATGAATCGACGAACTGAACCTTGCCTTTCAATGGCCATGACTTGAATTGACAGTCGGCTTGTGCAGTTGCCATACAACACAACAGCAAATAAAACATGTGCTTCATATGATTCACCTCTCCTACACCCAAAAAACGGGTCTTTTTTTCTGATAAAAAAAACATTACAATCATTATATGCTTGAATTCATTGCACGCAAATCTTTGCAACAAATCCCAGCCGAATTGGCACACGATTTGGCCATCAAGGCGCTGTCCTCACCATTCGCCACATTGACCGGCTGCACCACAAAAGACAACCCTGTGGAGTTGATGGGCATTCGTTTCCCCAACCCAGTTGGATTGGCCGCTGGATTTGATAAAAACGGCGATGCCATCAAAGGCCTGTCGGCTCAAGGCTTCGGCTTCATCGAAATCGGCACCATCACGCCCAAACCTCAAGCGGGTAATGAGAAACCGAGGTTGTTTCGCCTGAAACCGGATCAAGCCATCATCAACCGAATGGGATTCAACAACAAAGGCATTGACCACCTGGTTAAGCAGGTGAAAGCAGCGCAATTCAAAGGCGTGCTTGGCATCAACATCGGTAAAAACAAAACCACAGCAAACGAAGATGCTTTGAAGGATTACGTCCATTGTTTCGAAAAAGCCCATGGCTTGTGCGACTACATCACGGTCAACATTTCTTCACCCAACACACCGGACTTGCGTGATTTGCAAAATGACCAGGCGCTGACTGACTTGCTCAACGGGATGAAACAAGCCCAATTGCAAGCACAACAAGAGAGCGAAAAATACACGCCGATTTTGGTCAAAATTTCTCCCGACCAAACACAGGAACAACTGCAGTTCATGACCAGACAAATCATTGACTCGGGCATGGATGGCATCATTTGCACCAACACCACGATTGCAAGAAAAGACTTGCAGTCACCACAAGCCTTGTCTGAACAAGCCGGGGGATTGAGTGGCGCACCTTTGCTGTCAGCTGCCAATGACACCTTGCAATGTGTCAGGCAATGTGCCGGTTCTGATTTCCCAATCGTCGCGGTTGGTGGTATCATGTCTGAAGAAGATGCGAAAGAAAAAATGGAACTGGGCGCCAATTTGATACAAATTTATACAGGTTTTGTTTACCACGGAAGTGGATTGATAAGGGCAATTAACAACGCATTGATGTGAACATCTTAGAGCAACACAATCTGATTGACGACAACACACTGGCGGTCGACTGTGTCTGCAATCAATACGCCGCCATCAACTCCTTGAGTGACCTAGAGGCATTGCCCAAAAACATCAAAATCACAGAAATGCTGGTTTTGGGTAGTGGCAGCAATTTTTTATTCACCCAAGACTTGCCACGTTTCGTTGCCCACATTAAACCCCGAAAATACATCACACAAGTGGACAATTTGGTGGTGGCTTGGGCAGGCACTGTTTGGCATGATTTGGTGATGTGGTCTGTCAATCGAGGACTTGGAGGGATTGAAAACCTGGCTTTGATTCCAGGTTTGGTGGGCGCCGCTCCCTTCCAAAACATCGGGGCTTATGGTGTTGAGATCAAAGACGTTTTGGTTTGGGTTGAAGTTTATAACTGGCAAACCGGCCTCTACCACCGATTAAGCAGCAAAGAATGTATGTTTTCATACCGCCACAGCGTCTTCAAATACCATGAACAGCCCTGGATCATTTCCAGGGTGGCACTGGATTTACGCAACAACAGTGACATCAACATCAGTTACCAACCCTTGTCTGACTATTTCGAAGAAACCGGTAAAGAAGTGACATATGCCAACGTGGCTGCCGCCGTCACGCAAATCAGGCAATCCAAATTACCCGATCCAGAGCAGTTGCCCAATGCCGGTAGCTTTTTTAAAAACCCTGTATTGAATGACCAACAAATCAGGCGCATTCAAAGGCGCCACAAAGATTTGCCCTTGTTTCCCACCACGTCAGACCAACCCGAGGCATACAAAACCAGTGCGGCCTGGTTACTGGAACAATGTGGCTTCAAAGGATTTCGTGAAGGTGATGCCGGATTCTATGACAAGCATGCCCTGGTTTTGGTCAATCATGGACGGGCCTCGGGTAAAGAATTGTTGAAATTGGCCAACCAAGCCAAGCGCATGGTCAAAAACAAATTTGGTGTGGTTTTGGAAGAAGAAGTCAGGGTGATGTGAAAGGTTTGACTCAAGTCAAGTTTTGGTCTGAAGTTACTTGATTCCATCGGAACTGAGCATACACTCTACTCACAAGGTGGCAAACACCGAAATTAACAAAAATAAGGTGAAACATGAGTAACAAAACATTGATCTTGGCCTTGATGGCCAGCCTGGGTGCAGCCAATGCAGCAGACATCGAAGCCGGCAAGGCCAAATCGGCCTTGTGCGCCGCTTGTCATGGCGCCAATGGCATCAGCCCGAGCCCTTTGTGGCCCAACCTGGCTGGTCAAAAAGAAGCCTATTTGGCCAAACAAATCCGTGCATTCAAAAGCGGTGAACGCAAAGACCCCAGCATGGCACCCATGGTGGCTGCATTGACTGATGCGGACATCGATAACTTGGCTGCTTATTATGCCAGTCTGAAAAGCAACTGATCACAACCACTCGCCAATACAAACAGTGTCACTCTTTGATGTGACACTTTGTTGGTCTCTCTATTGAGTCAAATTCTCGACCGATATATAATGTGCGCTTTTATTCTCATAGGGTTCAGATGAAAAAATCATTGATGATTGGCTTGGCGCTGTTGTCTTCACAGGCCATGGCTGCGGGTGATATTGAAAATGGTCAGAAAATTGCCTACACCTGTACAGGTTGTCATGGCATCCCTTTCTACAAAAACCCCTACCCTAACTACCACGTGCCTCGTTTGGGTGGTCAAAACGAAGCCTACTTGGTCAGCGCTTTGAAAGCCTACCGATCAGGCGATCGCAAGCACAGCACCATGCAAGCACAAGCCGGCAGTTTGACCGATCAAGACATCGCCGACATCGCCGCCTATTTTGCCTCACTCAACCAAGGAGCGAAAAAATGAAGAAAGCACTGATTTTGAGCTTGGCCTTGGTTTTCAACGCACAAGCAGCCGATCTAGAAAAAGGCAAAGCCAAAGCAGAGCAAGTGTGCAAAACTTGCCATGGCATGGATGGCAATGGCATTGACGCCACTTACCCTAAATTGGCGGGTCAATTTGCT
>JAUHZH010000131.1 GCA_030426065.1 Gammaproteobacteria bacterium | reverse complement strand
GGTGAGTGTGCTGTTGTGCGCCTGACCCTCATCCCACAAAAAAGGGCTGAATCAACAGCCCTTTTTTTGGAGTTCCTGATATCGTTAAATCACATGGCGTGTTGTGCACACTCCTGCGCGATTTTCACTGCATCGGCCTGCAATGCTTCTGTGTTACCAGATTTTTGTGCTGCCAACACTTTCTCATAATCTGTTTTCTTGACCGTGCATTCGCATGTTTTTTTGCTTTTCTCCCTCATATTTTCAGGCACGCTTTCAAGTTGAGTTTCACACGTTTTCAAAGCGGCTTCTTTTAATTGCTCAGCATCCATAGCAAAACCCACAGACGCCACTCCCATTAACACAATCATTAACGTTTTCTTCATAATAAGCTCCTAAAATTTAGCTTAGTTTAAAAGGACGTTCAATGTACAAGAGCCGACAAAGGAAAAATCATGAACACGGTCACACTTCCATCATCGGACCCATGATTTAACACTCATGTTATTGAATTTTAACGGTTTAATAACAATAAAAATCAAGCCGTTTCGTTTGGTCACATGTGATAAACCAGCTGGCATTGTTTCTTTGTGTTCGTCAAACCCATGCTTAAGATCGGCTGTGTAAAGTTCCATGTTGTGGTATCTGCAATTCCCCCACTGGAATCATTCATCTCCTGCAACAATGGACTGTTTCTGCCTGACCTGATCTGCCAAATCTTTCCATCCACGCCGACTTTTTGAATGGCTGACCCAACGTTCCATCTTCATGGCATAGGCCAACATGAGTGCCAGTTCATCCTGATTGAGGTTTTCAATGCCCTTCCTTTGAAGCTGATGAAATTGTTTATCCCTGGGGTCAGTCATGTCATTATTTGTTCAGTGAAAAACAAACCAAAATAGAGCATGGGCTCTGCCCATCAAATCTAGAATGCGAATTTCAATCATCTGTATGACAGACAAATACCATCGTCAAAACAGACGCCATGGCATACATGAACGCGCCTTCCATTGACCCTTTGCCCGCTTCTGTCTGCCACATTTGGAAAAAAGCCGCACCAAAAGTCATGAAAAATCCAAACCACACCAATAAAGCCAGCCCAGCTGCCATGACACCGTTGGCCTTTGCTGCATGAAAAACTTCAGGCGTTGCATGGCGTGCCCTGAACATGTCGCAAGCACCTTTGATCCCAAAAAAACCAATGGTAAATTCACCCACAACAACCAAGCCCAACGCACACCAATGAACCCATGGGCTGGTAACAGAGAAAAACAAGCTGCTCGGATACACTTCATGTCCTAAATTGGACATCACATAGCCAAAGGCTGCATGAGCTGCATCGATATTGGCCAAATTTTGTAAGCCATAAATCAAAGCATGCAAACCAACCATCAACACCAAAAGTACTTTTAAAACCCTCAACATCACCCTCCTCCACAGACCCATCGGCCAAGTTTTTGATTGACTTGAAATCTTACCACAAAGTCCATATAACCTCAGCACATGGAACATGTCAAAAGCAATGCATCGTTAGCTAACGGTTTAAATAACTGCTTGAGTAGCCCATAACACAACAACTTAAGCCTCAATCACCTGAAACATCCCAGATCGGCCTGAATCTGGCCGAATCTGAAAAAACCACCAATCTCAACCTCAACGTCAAAGGCCTACTAAAAATCAAAAAAACCAACATTATTTGAAACTTTCTCCTGTGCCAGAAGTCACACATTGTACCTTTTACAACAACAGGAAACTCAAATGAAGAAACCAACATCCCTGATGATGGCTTTGGGCTTAGCGGCCATTATGCCAAACGCATTTGCTGGAAGTGAGCATGTGGCCACAAAGACACAACTCAACATCACATCAACTGACAGTGTCATCAAATCCGTCAACCCTCGATACCCCAAAAAAGCCGTGAGGGAATCCATTGAAGGCTGGGTCAAACTTGCAGTTGATGTGAATAAGCAAGGCAACGTTTCCAAAGTCAAAGTAGTGGATGCGCAACCCCGCAGGATTTTTGAGGATGAAGCTGTTAAAAGCATGAAACAATGGCAATTCAAACCCAAAAACATCGATGGCAAACTGGTTCCTTATCAAGTTTCCCAAACCATCAAATTTGAATTGAAAAATTTCAACATGGACACAGGTCAGTACGAGCAATAAACGGCTTGCAAAGGACAAGGACGTCTTGTATCTGCTTACACCACTCAAGACAACCCAACCATTTTTGGCGAACCAAAGAATGGCATTGTATGGGTTAATAAGCTCACATCAAAGCCATTCAAAAAGGCATCAATTGGATTCTGTATCATTCAAATCCATCGGTAAAAACAAACTCACCTGACACAACATTAAGAACCCCTCCTCGAGTGATGAAATCCACTTGAAAGTCTGTGGTTTGGTTTTCTAAACTGCCATACGTACCAGGGTCCAAAAAAAACAAATCTCCGTTTTCCACATCAAAAACCACGAAACGGTCAACCAACATTTCGCCTGCCAACTGAATCGGATTGATGTTGTTGTTTTCATCACGGTTGGTGTAATCAAAATAAAAGTACTCATTGACCAAAGCAGTGACGCCTTCCTTAATTCTTAAAGTGCCCCAAATATGATTCAAATCCACCACTTCGAGGTCCGACTGAATGGCTAAAAAACTGCTGATGGTGTCGCCATCAGGCCCTCGGTTTTGATCCAACTCAATGTACTGGATGGGCGCTGTTGATCCGGCGTTAATTTCCCACTTGTCCTGATGCTCGCTGCGCGCAAGTATTTCATTGACCGTAATTTCACGATTGAATTTGGCACCGTGACGGTTAGAAGTAATGGTATTGGCGACCACAGGGACATTAAAAGTCACGCCACGGCCCCCTCGTCCGTTGGCTTGAATCCTGTCAAAAACCATGGCTTCATCGGCTGCCAAAGGGGCTCCCAATGCACTGTCATCATTGAACGTCACTTTTCGCTCAATGCGCAGAAGCCTACCAGGATGCATCACCCCATCACCACCATTGTCGATGTCAATCGTCTCTACGGCCAAGTTTCCTGACTCAAAAAAAACATCATTGCCTGCTTCTGGCACCTGGCCACCCACCCAATTGTTGATGTCAAACCAGCTGCCATTGCTGTCGTTGATCCACGTGATGGTGTCCTCAGGACCACCCGACTGGGCCGCACAAACCCCAATCAAAAACGACAAACCAATGACGTGTTTGTTTATAATGCTACTTAGTTTCATAATCACCTCAAATTAAATACCCTTTTCACCCCATGAACTCAGGTGCTAATCCTTCCTTGGATCAGCGAGGTGAAATGGTTGAATTTTCAGACAGAACGGTTTGTTCATCTGTTGCTCTTCCCTGATTTGGCTATTAAATCAAGTGAGGCGATGGATGTCTTGAGGCCCTGGTCCCACAAATTTTGAGCGCCAATTCACAATGTACTCACAATGCAGTACAAGGTGCATGACCAATGGGACATCAGTCCCAATCACAGCCCATAAACATATCTGGAGTTGATATATTCAGGGGTTGATCAGAGAAAAGTATTCAATGACCGTCCCGTTAACTGCTGTTGAACACATCAAATCATTGTTTCTTTGTTTTTCCAAGACCACCGTCTCGGGCCATGACAATGGCTTGTGCTCGATTTTCGACGGCTAATTTGTCGAAAATATGAGTGATGTGATTGCGCACCGTTTTTTCTTTCATGCCCAAAGCGGCGGCGATGGATTGGTTATCCAAACCAGCGGCAATTTGATCTAAAACTTGTAACTCTCTCGGCGTCAAATCAACAAAAGTCGGCCTGGCGCTTTTTTCTGAGTTTTGCTCTAGAAAATCATTCACTTCATCCATAAAGACATCCCAGGCTGGTTCTTGTAGCAGGATGTGGTTATTGGAATCCAAAGGCACGAACCTCGCCCCTGGGATTTTTGAAGCGATCAAACGACCTTCATCATAAGCCACCCGCAAGTCACCTTTGGCATGTAACACCAGGGTTGGGCATTTGATTTTGGGGGCCAAATGTAAAACGTTGATTCGGTTGAATTCATCAAGAAAGTTGGCGGCATTTTTTGCAGAACACGAAATGCGTTGCAATTCATTGAATGCTTGTAAGTCAGCCAGGCTGCCATCCGGCATGAACTGACATGCGAAAACCTGCCGAAAAGCATCATGCTCCCTTCCCCAGCCCAGTTGAATCAGCTTTCTCATGGTGGCAGCTTCTTCTCTTGCTTCAGCTGAATGGTCTCTAACCAAGCGGCCTCTGGCATATGCGCCATATAATATCAAATGACTGACTCGCTCAGGGTGTTTAACTGCATAAGCCATAGCGACAGCACCCCCTTGCGAAATCCCGAGCAAAGGAAAGCGTTCCAACCCCATGGTATCCACCACTGTTTCTAGATCTGAAACCCAAGAATCAAAAGACAAATCATCGACCTGTTGGTCAGACAAACCACAACCACGCTCATCGTAACGAACCAACTTGTGCCTTCCTGACAAATCGGTCATCCAATGTCGCCACACTGGACATTCCCAGTCGTGCTCAATGTGGCTTAACCAATTGGCAGCCTTGACCATCACTGGCCCATCTCCTGTTGTCGCATAAGCAATGTGCGTACCATCCTTGGCTTGAGCAAACTGAATTTGTTGTTGTTTTTTCATCTGATGTAAAAATTTTAAAATGACCAAGGTCAATGACTTTTGAATTGTTCAAAAACCCACCCTTTTAATCAATTATAAACAACCCCAATCTGGACTGAGACAAAATTCTTTATGGTCATCAATATTTAAATGATACTGTCACTTCTCTCAGGCAGCCCATCCTGAGCAATCAGCAAACAGGCGGATGGCTCCAGGCATTTTTTTGCCTACGTACAGTATTCACCATCCCATGGGTCATAAAATGCCATGTAATTTCCTGGATGAAATTCCAGCGCCCGTTCATCATCTTCGTCGATGTCACGCTCATCTACCGGTATAAGCCCAAACGTCAGGCCAAAACTTTGTATTGAGAATTGGCCGATTCGAATGTCGCAATATTCTTTGTCACCAAGGGAATCCAACAGGTCTTCGCAAATTTGCTGCACATCCGCTTCTTCAACAGATTTTCGACGCCCCAGTTCGACGATGTTGGCATCAAGTAAGGCACCTCCCTCATCAAAAGTATACAAGGCAACGAATGCACGCGCCGGAGAGAAGGGCTCGGTCAGCATGAACTGGCGGCCATCAACAGTACGACCAATGTGGCTCGCTTCGTCATCATCAAGACAGATGGGGATGGTTTTTGGGTACTCGAAATTTTTGTTTAGCATGAGCACAGCAATTTATAAAACATATATTATAACCACACATACAGAATGAAATTTTCTGACACCAATAATTAAAAAGCCCATAGACCATTACAACCTATGGGCTTGACATCAGTTTGGAGAACTGGATAACTTAAAAAGCATAACTCAAAGACAACCAAACACTGCGCGCTTTTTGGGTGGTGTTGTAATCACTCACACACTCATACTCATCTTGTGTCGCTGCCAACAAGCAAGTCCGGCTCGACAAGTCATCGTCCAGCAGGTTGTTGATTCTGGCATTCAATGTCAGCCCAGATGTGATCTCATGGCTGTACGCCAAATGCCACAACTCATATGAGCGATAGAACAATTCCTGAGTAATTGGACCCTGCGGCCCCTGAACATCGGCGGTACCACGAAATCGTTTGCTGCGAATTTCTGAGACCAAAGCCAAGCGATTGTTGTCCGAAATCTGCCAATTCAAGCGGCCATTGAACATGTGCTTCGGCGTGTTAACCAAAGGCAAGCCTTTGTCAGCGCCGCTCAACACTTCACTGTCAGTGTAGGTGTAATTGCTTGTCAAATACCAACGATCATTGAAGTCAAACCGGGCCGCCAACTCCAAACCCATCGTTTTGGATTCATCCACATTGGCTGCCTGTCGGAACGACACTAGACCCAAATCAGCCCATCCATCCCCCACATCAACACAAGCCGAACCGTCGTTAACCAATTCACAATTGGGCAAGTTGTCTTGATTGATGATTTTGTCTTTGAAGTCATTGTAGAACACTGTGATGTTTCCAGACCACCTGTTTGAACCTTCATAATAAGCCGCCACCTCATAGTTGATGCTGGTTTCAGGTTGTAAATTGGGTGTCCCGACAAAAGGGATGGTACCTTGACCACCAAAACCAACGATGCCTGGGTACAGTTGTTCCGGTTGAGGCGTCTTGTATCCGGTACTCACACCACCTTTAAATACCCAGCTATTGGAAGGGTTCACATTCAGGTATGCACGTGGACTTAACTGCCCACCAAATACATTGTGATCATCATAACGCAAGCCCAATGTGGCTGTGGTGTTGGATGATAAATCAATGCTGTCTTCAGCAAAAAGTGCCCATTGTCGGTGTTTTTGGGTGGTTCCAGCAGCATAACCGTCACCAAAGAAACCAAAGGCGCCGTCTTCCATGTCTGCATCAAAAAACTGCAGTCCAGCAATGTAATAATGGTTTTCAAAACTGGACTCATAGGTGCTGTT
>JAUHZH010000130.1 GCA_030426065.1 Gammaproteobacteria bacterium | reverse complement strand
GAACTGTGACATGTGGGTTGTTAAAGCCCAAGTTCATGCCGGCGGCCGAGGAAAGGCAGGTGGCGTTAAATTGGCCAAATCACTGGATGAAGTTCGTCAATATGCTTCTGACATGATTGGCATGACCATCCAAACCTACCAAACTGGTGGCTTGGCTTTGCCTGTCAATGAAGTGTTGATCACTGAAGCTGCAGACATTGAAAAAGAGTTGTACCTGAGCCTGTTGGTTGACCGTGCCAACAAGTGCCTGTCATTTGTGGTTTCTGCTGAAGGCGGGGTGGAAATTGAAGAGGTGGCCAAAACAAACCCTGAAAAAATCCACACCATCCCTGTCGACAACACCGAAGGCCTGTTCCCTTATGCATGTCGCAAAGCCGGTTTCGCCATGGGTTTGACCAGCAAGCAAGTGCGTCAGTTGTCGCACATCATGATGCAAATGCACAAGATGTTCATTGACCTGGATTTGTCATTGATTGAAATCAACCCATTGATCATTGACGACCAACAAAACATCGTTGCTTTGGACGCCAAACTGGATGCCGACGACAATGCCTTGTACCGCCACAAAGACTTGGCGGCCATGCGCGACAAATCTCAAGAAGATCCAGCAGAAGCTGAAGCCCACGAGCACGAACTGAATTACATCAAATTGGACGGTAACATCGCCTGTATGGTGAATGGTGCCGGTTTGGCCATGGCCACCATGGACGTGATCAAATTGAAAGGCGGCGACCCTGCCAACTTTTTGGATGTGGGTGGCGGCGCCACCGCTGAGCGTGTGGCCATTGCGTTCAAGATCATCTTGTCAGATCCCAACGTCAAATCCATTTTGGTCAACATTTTCGGCGGCATCGTTCGCTGTGACTTGATTGCCAATGGCATTTTGGCAGCCATCAAAGAAGTCGGCGTGGAAGTGCCCATCGTGGTTCGCTTGGAAGGCACCAATGTGGAATTGGGCAAACAAATCTTGAACGAAAGTGATTTGGCTGTGATTTCAGCCGACAACTTGGATGACGCAGCCAACAAAGCCGTTGCTGCAGTAGGAGCATAATCATGAGCGTATTGGTTAACAAAGACACCAAATTATTGGTTCAAGGATTCACAGGATCTCAAGGTACATTCCACAGTGAACAAGCCATCGCCTATGGTACCAATTTGGTCGGCGGTGTGACGCCAGGCAAAGGCGGCAGCAAACATTTGGATCGCCCAGTTTTTGACACCGTTGCTGACGGCGTCAACGAAACCGGCGCCAATGCATCTGTAATTTTTGTACCACCACCATTTGCAGCCGACGCCATCATGGAAGCTGTGGATGCGGGCATCAAAACCATCGTCACCATCACCGAAGGCATTCCTGTCTTGGACATGATGCGTGTGCGTGCGGTTTTAGACCAAAACCCAGATGTGGTCATGATTGGACCGAACTGCCCTGGCGTGATCACACCAGGTGAATGTAAGATCGGCATCATGCCAGCTGCGATTCACCAACCGGGACGCATCGGCATTGTTTCAAGATCTGGTACTTTGACGTATGAAGCCGTTCACCAAACAACTTCTGTTGGCCTGGGCCAATCGACTTGTATTGGCATCGGTGGTGACCCCATTCAAGGCACCAACTTCATCGACTGCTTGCGCTTGTTCCAAGACGATGACCAAACCGAAGGCATCATCATGGTCGGTGAAATCGGTGGTTCTGCAGAAGAGGAAGCCGCAGAATTCATCAAAGACCACGTCACCAAACCTGTGGTTTCTTACATTGCCGGTGTCACCGCACCAGCGGGTAAGCGCATGGGCCATGCGGGCGCTATTGTGGCCGGCGGCAAAGGCACGGCACAAGCCAAATACGAGGCTTTGGAGTCAGCGGGTGTTCGTACCGTCAAGTCACCCACATTCTTGGGCGAAACCATCAAAGAGCTGGTTTAACAACAAACCACCCTTTTTGAATCAAAAAAACCGGCAAGCATTTGCCGGTTTTTTTTGCGGTTTTATTTTTCTCTGCATGCTATCATCATTGATGAACTTTTTAGGTTTATCTGGAGAACATGATGAAATTGATGGCCTTTTTGTTGCTGATGACTGCACAGTCCGTGGGCTTGGCTGAATCTAAAATCAGCCAGGGTGACTACGAATTACACTTCACCACTTTGCCCAGTACATTCCTTCCCAAAGAAGTCACCACGGCGAATCAAATCAAACGATCCAACAGTCGGGGCGTACTCAGCATCAGTGTATTGAACACCCAATCCCAACCAGCCAAAGCCATTGCAGCAGATGTCAAAGTCTCGGCAAAAAATTTATTGGGACAAAGCAAAGACATCGAAATCAAACAAATCAAAGAAGGCGATGAGGCCGTGTACTACTTGGCCTTGTACAGAATCAACAACCAGGAAAATGTCCATTTTACCATTGAAGCCAAACCCCAAGGCAGCAAGCAATGGATCAAACATGAATTCACACGCGAATTTTTCACCGACTGATTTCAGGAGCACGCAACAGCATGTACCTCAGAACCTTACATAGTTTTATTTTCCTCACCCTGATTTCCACAGCATCCATGGCCAAAAACAACATCACCATCTACTCCAACCAACTCAAAGGACAAGTGCCCACTCAAAACCTGACTCATGTGGGACAAATTCCTGGTTTCGCCATCATCCGCCAAAGCAGAACATTGCCATTTGAGAAAGGCGAAATGGATTTGGATTTCACATCCGTTGCAGCCCACATTGACCCCACGACTGTGGCTTTAAAACATGACCAAAAGCAAGGTGCGTTCTCTTTGATCGACCAGAACTTTCACTTTGATTTGGTCAATCAGGAGAAACTGTTACATAAATTCATTGACCAAACCATCACGGTCCAACACCAAGACAACAAGACAAGTTCAGGCCAATTACTGAGCGCCAACGACGGCCTGGTCCTGCAACAGGACAACGGCCGAATCTTGGCCATCAAAAACTGGCAAAACATCACATTCCCAAAACTGCCTGAAGGCCTGTTAACCAAACCCACCCTTCAGTGGCACCTGCAGTCAAACGTTTCGGGCAACCAGCCAGTCACAGTCAGTTACCAAACCCAAGGCATGACCTGGTGGTCTGATTACAACATCACCCTGAATGAAGATGAAGGTGATCGTTGTCTAATGGACTTGTCGTCCTGGCTGACCCTGGTCAATCACTCAGGCGCCACATTCAAAGACAGTCAAATCAAATTAGTGGCAGGCGATGTCAATGTGGCCCAACCCAACCCACGCCACCACAAAGCAATGGCCACTCACATGATGCAAGAAGTCGGCCACATTCAGTCCAAAGAATTGTTTGAATACCACATCTACCAACTGCCCAGGCGGGTTGACTTGCCTGATGCCAGCACCAAACAAGTCCCACTCTTGAACACGTCATCCATCTCATGCAATAAAAAATTAGAATTGCAGGGCCCTGGTCACAACATCTCACCCAGGAACCCCATCAAACAAGGCGACATGTATCGCCGACACGAATACAAAGTCGAAGCGCGATTGGCGTTTGAAAACAAAGACAAAAACGGCTTGGGCATCCCCATGCCGGCTGGTCGGATTCGGGTTAACATGCTCAACCCAGAAGACGACAGTCTGGAGCTGATTGGTGAAGATTTTATTGACCACACCCCGAAAAATGAACGCATTGATCTGTTGCTCGGCCATGCATTCGACGTCACCGCCATTCGCAAGCAAATGAGCTACCGGGATAACAAAACCCAAGCCACAGAATCCATCAGCATCACTGTAAATAATGCCAAGTCACACCCTGTCACGGTCACTGTCAAGGAATTCATGTACCGTTGGACCAACTGGCAAATCGACCAAGCCAGCCATGACCACAAAAAATCTGATGCACAAACCGTGACTTTTCAAGTCACGATTCCTGCAGAATCGAGTGAAACATTGGACTACCAAGTCACCTATCTATGGCCCAATTGATTCACAGGTTGTGACATGCGTCACAGTGGTGCATCAACTGAAATTGCTATCATGATATCAGCAGTTTTGACTCAAGTGACAACATGAAAGAAGAAACCAATAACAACATCGTCAGCATCAAAACACCCCAAGGCAAAAACATTTCACTTGGAAAAATTTTACCTGAGGTTCATAAACTCTTCGTCAAAGGCCTCAAACCCATCATCCAAGTCTATTACAACAACATCGATGACGCCCTGTTTGACCTGGCTGAAAAAGCTGAAAACAATGAAATTCAAACCCATTATTTTGACGCCATGCGCGAAGTGCGCAAAAAGAAAGAATTGATGGTGAGGAAATTTTCAGAAAACATCCAAGGGGTTTTCAAGGAATTCAAAAAAGGCCAGTTTCATTATTTTGACTCCGAAGCCAGCAAAAACAAAAAACAAACAGACGATGGTTTGTCCTTGGTAGGTGAAGAAGAGCTGGATGAGAAGTTGGCCATCAATAACATCGTGGGCAAAGCCAACACTGCACTGCACCAAGAATTGTTTGCTTTGGAAAAACGGTTCACTTTATTGGCAGGTGGCACAGAAATCAAAACAGACCAAGTCCCTGTGGCACCCAGCATCATTGTCAATGCCTTCGCCCAAACCTTGGAACATTTGTTGATAGATGTCAAAGTCAAACTGATCATGCTTAAATTGTATGAAAGGGCCATTTTGGGTGATTTGAATGCGATTTACCACAACATCAACCAATACCTGGCACAGAATGGCATCTACCCCAACCTCAAATTTTCTGTCTCCCGCGGCCAAGGCGGCAGACGGCCTGCACCTGCGCCAATGCCCCAAGGGATGGAGCACCCTGAGGGACAACAACCCCAGCAGGTTATAGACGGCGATACCGGCATGCCCAGTTACCAGCATGCAATGGTTCCTGATGCCCATTATGAACAAATCATGTCTGCCTTCAGCAACCGCGCTCCAGTTCATCCTGGCAACATGCCCATTTTTGATTCCACCATCGTTCACAATGCTTTGAACCTGCTCCAACTTGAGGAAATGAAAAACCTCAGTTTGCAACAGTCCGGTTTGAGTCCAACTGAAATCAAGGATCAGTTGTTGGCTAAGCTGAAAGACCTCGATCAGGACGGTGAAGGCAAAGTGGTCAATGAAAAAGATGAGCACGTGATTGACCTGATTGGCATGCTGTTTCAATTTTTGGTGGATGACCGGAATTTACCTGACAAAATCCAAGTATTGCTGGCCAAACTGCAGATCCCGTACCTGCATTTGGCGCTGAAAGACCGCAACCTGTTTGCCAACAAAGAAAACAACGCCAGAAGGTTGCTCGATAAAATGGCCCAAGCCTCGATTGGATGGACAGAGGAAAACGACAAACGCGGCCATTTTGTCAATAAAATAGAATCTGTTGTCCAAACCATTTTGGAGAACCACCAAGGCGAAATCAGTTTTTCAGATTTGATTGATGATTTTGAATCCTTTGCTGACAAATCAGAAAAACGCAGCAAAGTCATTGAAAAAAGGACGTCTGAAAAAGCACTGGGCCAAGAGCGCATTTACAAAGCCAAAGAAAACACCGCTGAAATCCTGAAAGCCAAAATGAAAAACTACCCATTGCCGAAAATGGTAACGGACATCTTGTTGAATTCATGGGCCAATGTACTGGTTTTGACGCAACTGAGGCACGAAGAAGATGATGAAGTTTTAGAAAAAAACATCAAGTTCATCGACAAATTAATCTTTGTCAGCATCAAGGAAAAATCAAAACCCGCCACCAATGCGCAAATCAGCCATGTCTGCGAACAATTGGGTCATGGCTTGAAAATGGTGGCATTTGATGAAGAAAGCATCAAAAAAATGCGCATGGAGTTGTTTGACTTGTTGTTACAAATCAACGACTTGAACCCTGAATCTGGTGACATCGAAATCGTCCGCGCCAAAGAAGCCATTGAAGCTGAACCTGCCGAGGAAGAAAGCGAACCAGAAATTGTTCACTTCATTCGCAACGAAACCATCAACCGCAAAAACAAAGAAAACATCGAGCACATCGATGATGAACACTTCCAAGCTGCCAGCAGCCTGAAAACCGGCGAATGGATTGAATTCCTTACAGAACAAGTCGACGACGACAGCATACGCGCCAAACTCTCATGGGTCAGCCCCATCAGCAATAAACTCTTGTTCGTCAATTCCAGGGGCATCAAAGTCACCGACAAAAGTGTCGATGAACTGGCTCAGGACTTCAGAGAGGAAATCGCCAGGATCTTGCAACAAGTCCCCATTTTCGAGCGCGCCATGAGTGCGATTGCCAAGAAAATGGAAAACACCGATGAAGAAGGCACGGAAAGCTAATGTAGTGTCCTGTACTTGGCTGGGCATAACCTAACCAAGTACAGGACTCTACACTATATTGATCGAGTCTGATCAGAATTATAAGCTGGCTTCCAATGTGTTTTGCATCAATGTCGCCACCGTCATGGGGCCAATGCCACCAGGCACTGGCGTGATGTAAGCCGCTTTTTGTGCTGCAGTGTCGTATTCAACGTCACCACATATACCGCCTTCTTTCTTTCGGTTGATGCCAATGTCCACCAC
>JAUHZH010000129.1 GCA_030426065.1 Gammaproteobacteria bacterium | reverse complement strand
TTTTTTGAAGTCCAAATCTGCCGGTTTGGGAGAAACAGCCAGTTGGTCTTTCAGTTCCTCGGAGCTGGCTTTGGCCGTGCCCAAAAGGGCTTCCCCCATTTCTTCCGAAAGGTAAAAGACCGGAAAGGTCTTGCTGTCAGCGGAAATGGTGACGAGAGAAGAGCGTGAAGCATAAGGCACCATGCGGCTATATGCATCCTTGGGAAGGATCATCATCATGGCTTTGGCACAATTGGGTATACAAACCACATCCATGTTGGCCGTCTTTGGTGCCGCTGGCTTGGCCGTCGGTTTGGCCATGAAAGATTCCTTGTCCAATTTCGCATCCGGAGTCATGCTGGTGATGTTCAGGCCATTCAGAATCGGTGATGTGGTCGAAGTGGCTGGCATCACCGGGAAGGTTCAGGATTTGCGGATCTTCTCAAGCATCATCACCACGCCGGACAACAAAGAAGTCATCATCCCCAATGGACAGATCACATCCGGTGTCATCACCAACTACACTTCACGGGGCACCCGACGCGTTGATTTGGTGATTGGTGTCAGCTATGACGATGACTTGAAAGTGGCGAAACAAATCATGGAAGAAGTGGTGAATGCGCACCCACTGGTTTTATCAGACCCAGCCCCTGCCGTCGCCATGGCCGCCTTGGCCGATTCCAGTGTCAACTTCAATGTCCGTCCTTGGACCAAAGTGGAAGACTACTGGACGGTTTACAGCGATTTGTTGGAACAGTTGAAAGAAAAACTCGAAGCCGGCGGTTGCAATTTCCCCTACCCACAAACCGACGTACACCTGTACAAACAGGATTGATGAAACAAAACGGGCGGCCCAGCCGCCCGTTTTTCAATGGGTTTTTCCTGCTTCAGTCTTTGTGTGCCACCGCAATCAAGCGTTCGGCTTCCAGGTCGTAGGCATCGCCTTCAAATGAACCATAGATGCGGATGTCTGTGAATCCGGCTTGTTGTAACATGTGGCGCATTTCCTGCGCGGTGTAGACAAAATGTTGGTATTCACAACGAAAAGCTTCTTCACCCCGCACCAAAATCCATTCATTGGCAAAAACCCGCATGTCATCGACCAGCAAAGGGCGTTCAAAGCGCAAGTCACCGTTGTCGTATTCTGTGACATGCACCGGTTCCATGGTGTGGGCCAATTGTTCCTTGCCGAAGGTGTCAATCACCAATGATCCGCCTTTGTTGAGCCATTGGTGGCTCAGGTTCAGCAGCTTTTGGTTGTCTTCATCGTTGGGGTAATAGCCAAAAGAAGTGAACAGGTTGGTGATCAAGTCGAATTTTTCTGTCGGTTGGTAGGCCAGCATGTCGGTGTGCACCAAGGTCGCTGGCAGGTCGGCTTGCTCAAGATGATTGGCTGCCCGGCTCAGCAAATAGCCGCTCAAATCGACACCGGTGCATTCGATGCCATAAGTGGCGAAGCCAAGCAAATGGCGCCCTGGCCCACAAGCCAAATCCAAAGCTTTTTGGACGGGATGGCCGACCATTTCTAAGATCTGGGGGCATTGTGTTTTGGCCAGCGCAAAACTGTCTGCATCGAACATGCAGTCATAAAACACTTCCCAAAGGGATTCATCTTCATACCAAGCCATGACGTGATCAACCTACCAGTCAAAAAAAGGGGACACCATAATGATGTCCCCCTGAATATTCAATGATTTTTTGCTACCAATCAACCTTCTCTTTCGTCAACCACGGTCGCATCGGCGGCGTTTTTGGCCACTGAAGCCATGCCGTTTTTGCAGCCACTGTCTGTTTTGTACATTTGAGATCGACCGATTTCTTGGCCATTGGATGCTTTCAAGACAAAATAAGTGCGGCCGTCTTTGGCTTCTCTGCACTCAAACATGGCTTCATTGCCTGCATTGGTTCTGACCGATTCGATGCCGTTGGTGCACCCACTGGCTGAGCTGTAGCCTTGCGATTGCAAAATGACCTCGCCATTGCCTGCTTTCAGGACAAAATAGTCTTTCCCGTCTTTGCCTTTACTCATTACAAATTTACCCGACATATTTTTTTACCTCTTTTATCGTTAACATGTGTTGCAGCCACAGAGCTACAGACTTTTCTCTCTAACCAGTTTAAAATAGCCAGCTTGGAAAGTAAAACACCTGTTTAAAAAATCACACCGAATGAAAAAAATAGCCTACATTTTTGGATTGTTGATTTGTGCCCCGACCTGGGCGGATTTGCAATGTCAGTCCGCAGCCCCGTCACTGACTCCGATTCAGACGGCATGCTTGGACACGCCGGCGACCTCACAAAACATCGAAGTTCAGGCCAGTCACAGTCAGCGTGTGTCCGATACCGTCTTCAACCTGCGTGGCAATGTCTGCGTTAAGCGAGACCAAATGCGGATGATGACACCGCAGCTGTCATTCGATCAGCTCAGCAATCGGGTTAAAAGCCAAGGCGGTGTGTGGTTCCAAGGTCCAGACCAACGGTTGGCGGCTTTGGATGCCGAAATTGACAACCAAAACAAAACCGCCGTCATTCATCAGTTGGATTATTTCCTGATCGATTCAGACATCAATGGCCAAGCGGCCTCCATGACTTTGCAAGACAACACAGCGACGGTTCAGGATTTGACCTTTTCATCCTGCGCCCCGGAACAGCGCAGTTGGGAAATCAGCGCGCGTGAAGCCGTCCTGGATCACGAATCTGGGATGGGCACATTCAGAGGTGCCAAGTTGAAAGTCAATGACACCACGATTTTTTACCTGCCATGGATCAAACTGCCCCTCAATGACGACCGCCGCAGCGGCCTTTTGGTGCCCAGTTTTTCTTATTCAGAAAACACCGGTTTAGATTTGACTTTGCCTTACTACTTCAACTTGCATCCTCAATATGATTTGACGCTGACGCCCCGCTATTTACAGGACCATGGTCTGATGTTGGGTGCAGACTTTCGTTATTTGACACAGCGTTCGAGAGGCGAATTGGAAAGCACCTACTTGCCGAGTGATGACAAAAGGAACAAAGACCGAGGCATTTTACAGTACCGTCACAGCACCCGATTCAGCCCAAACTGGCGTTTCAATGCCAACCTCAACCACGTATCTGATGCGCAGTACTACGAGGATTTTGCTTCCAGTTCTTTTTTGACATCAACACCCTATTTGAAAAGCCAAGTCAGTGTCTCAGGTCATGGCAGCAGCTGGTCTTTCTTTGCCGGCTTTGATGATTTTCAGGTCTTGAGTCAAAACATCACCAGCAGCAATGAACCTTACCAGAAGCTCCCAGAAATTCGATACCACTGGTTCAAACCGGCCGGTACCGATCCTTTTGACTATGGTGTGGACACCGAATGGGTGAGTTTTTACCGCGAACAATCGGTGGGCGCCTGGCGTGCAGACATCAAACCCTGGGTCGCCACCGAGTGGGGCAATGCCTGGGGCCGTGTTCGACCCAAAGTGCAATACCGATCGACCCATTACGATTTTGATGACGGCCGATCCAACATCAGCCGGTCTTTGCCCATTGTGTCTGTTGATTCGGGTTTGACCTTTGAAAAATGGTTCGATTCAGGGGCGCACAAAACCATCGAACCCCGCTTGTTTTACGTTTATGTGCCTGAAGAAGACCAAAGCGACATCCCTATATTTGATACCCGGGAATTGACCTTTGGCTCAGCCATGCTGTTCCAGACCAATCGGTTCTCAGGTGCTGATCGACAATCGGACATGAATCAGGCTGCATTGGCCATCACCCACCGCAGTTTTGATGTCAATGGCCAGGAACGCTGGAACCTGACACTGGGCCAGATCAATTATTTCGACGACCAAAGGGTCCAAATCAATGGAGCACCTGAAAATTTAACGAAATCCCCATTGATTGCAGAATATAATCTGTACCTGCACCGGAATTGGAGTGCAGGTGTCAGTTTGCACTATGACCAAGATGACCATGCCATGGAACGTGGTTTATTCAAAGTGCAACGAAAAACTGACCAAGGTGATGTGTTTAATTTCGCTTACCGTTTCAGAAGGAACAAAATTGAACAGCTGGATGCATCTTGGGTGATTCCCATCAGGGACAAGCACCGTTTGTTGGCACGCTGGAATTATTCAATTGAAAACAACAAAACCATCGAAGCCCTGTTTGGCTATGAGCACAAAAGTTGTTGTTGGGCCTTGCGCCTGATGGCACGGCGGTATTTGGTGGATGAAACCGGTATGAGCAACGATGGGTTCTATGTGGAATTCCAGCTCAACGGTTTGGGCGCATTGGGCCGGAACCCCAGGCGCATATTAAAACAGACCATATTAGGATACGAAGAGGCATTTTGATGTTTAAAAAAATAATGATGAGTGGGCTGATTGGCCTGCTGTTGACCACAGCCCAAGCGGAAGAAGTGCTGTTGGATGAAATCGTGGCCGTGGTTGATGATGCTGTGGTGATGCGATCTGATTTGGATCGTGCGGTGGCATCGATCAGCAAACAAATCCAAGCCAGTGGCAACCAAATGCCCCCAATGGACATCTTGGAAAGCCAGGTGTTGGAACGGTTGGTGGTGCAAGAAGTTCAAATTGCTCGCGCTGAACAAGTGGGCATCCGCATCTCAGATGCCGAAGTCGATGCCGCATTGAACAACATCGCCCAACAAAACGGCGTCACGATTGAACAAATGCGGGCAGCGGTTGAACAAGACGGTTTCACTTTTGCAGAGTTCCGTGAAGACATGAAACGAGACATGCAGACCGAACGCGTCCGTTTCGCCTTCGCCAACTCACAAATCAAAGTCAGTGACCATGAAATCGAGTTGTTCTTGGCTGACAATGAACTGGATCAAGGTGAAGTTGATTTACAACACATCTTGATTGCCATCCCAGCGGCTGCCGATGCCGCCGGGGTCGAAGCAGCGCGCACCGAAGCCGATGAAGTGCACACCAAGTTAAACGACGGTGAAAACTTTTCCGTATTGGCCACTCAAGTATCAGATGGCCAAAAAGCACTGGAAGGTGGTCGACTGGGCTGGCGCCCCATCAATCAGCTGCCGCCCCTGTTTGCTGACCAGGTCAAGGCCATGGAAGCCGGTGAATTGTCACGCCCCATCCGCTCTGCCAATGGTTTTCACATCATCAAATTGTTGGACAAACGCAGCAACTCTGTCAAAACCGTTGAACAGTACAACGCCTTACACATCATGGTGGAAACCAATCAAGTGGTGTCACCCAAAGAAGGCATGAAAATCATCAACAACCTGTATGATAAATTACAAGCAGGTGAAGACTTCGCCGCCTTGGCTGAAGAACACTCTGATGACCACTCTTCGGCGCCTTTGGGTGGTGATTTGGGTTGGTTTGAGATCAACAAATACGGCCAACGCATGGGCGATGTGATCCAATCGTTGGACAAAGGCCAAACGTCACGCCCTTTCCAGACTGAAGCCGGATGGCACATCGTTAAATTCTTAGACAAGAAAGAAGCCGACATCACTGAAGAATTCAAACGGGCACAGGCGGAAAACGCCATCAAACAGAGGAAATTACAAGAAACCATTGAAACCTGGTTGCGTGAAATCCGTGGCGAAGCCTTCGTAGACATCAGGATCTGATCCGAGGCTCAGTTGTGTTGGCCATCACTTTAGGAGAGCCTGCTGGCATCGGCCTGGAATTGGTGGCCCAATTACAGCCGGAACAATTGGCTGATTGTGTTTTGATCGGTGATCCACAACTGATCAAGTACGCCATGCCAGCTTGGCCCGAAAATCGAATCGTGCCGGTGCGATTGACTGAACCGGTTCAATTGGGTCAATTGAATCCCGCCAACGCCCGTTACGTCTTGGACACCATTAAATTGGCCACACAAGGCTGTTTGGAAGGCCGTTTTCGGGCCATGGTGACTTGCCCCATCCACAAAGGTGTGATCAATGATGCCGGCATCCCTTTTTCTGGTCACACCGAATATTTGGCCGAACTGACCGATACAGAAAAGGTGGTGATGATGTTGTTGAATGACGCCATGCGAGTGGCTTTGGTGACCACCCACATTCCTTTGTCACAAGTGCCCACCCAGGTCACGAAATCAGCCATCATCGAAACCACAGCCATTGTGGCTGCAGACATGAAGCGTAAATTTGGTATCAACAAACCCAGAATTGCGCTGTGTGGTCTGAATCCACATGCAGGTGAAGGTGGACACATGGGTCATGAAGAAATCGACACCATCATTCCCGCCATTGAGCAAATGAAATCAGAAGGCCTTGATGTTTCTGGGCCTTACCCAGCTGACACTTTATTCACGCCAAGAAAACTGCAAAATTTTGATGCCGTGATGGCCATGTACCACGACCAAGGTTTGGCACCTTTGAAATATGCCGGATTCGGCAACTCTGTCAACATCACTTTGGGCCTGCCCATCATTCGAACCAGTGTCGATCACGGCACCGCACTCGACATTGCGGGTCAAGGCAAAGCCGATGCGGGGAGTTTGAAAGCGGCCATTCAATGTGCCCGTGATTGCGTCAAGGTTTCCTCATGAAAGCAAAAAAACATTTCGGCCAGAACTTCTTGCAAGACGATGTGGTGATCAACAACATCGTGAAAATCATCCACCCCAGCGCCCAACAAAAGATCATCGAAAT
>JAUHZH010000462.1 GCA_030426065.1 Gammaproteobacteria bacterium | reverse complement strand
CAAGGTCATGCCCAACATGTTGTGACCTGTTGCCAAAAAAGCATTGCCCACGCGAGGCACGCGCCCAATGATGGGTAAACTGTCCCAAGTCATGGGCCGCCAACCGAACCAAGGCTTTTCATTGTCTCGATTCAGTTGAGCGTGCAAATACGGTTCAACGGATTGGTACAATTGATTGATTCTTGCCGTCGGAATGCGGGCATCAAAGCCAGCAAACTCGATCATGGAACCCAGCCTGAAGCTGTCTTCAAAAGGCGTCACGCCGACGTGGTGTTCTGAAAAAAGCATCGGCATTTTCGGACACAGTTCAGGCTTTGCCATGGTCACTGAGTACCCTTTGCAAGGTTCAACTGGAATCTTTAACTCCAACTGCTTGCCCCATGCACTGCTCCAAGCCCCTGCAGCAAAGACCACCTGGTCTGCAGACAGGTTGCCTTGATTGGTTTCGATGTGTTTGATGTGTCCACCGTCACACACCAAGTCCCTGACTTGGCATTGTTCAATGAAATCAACACCCTTCGATTGCAAATGCTTAACCCAATGGCTGGTCAATTGACTGGGAGACAATGAAGCGTCATTGTGGTAACAAAAAGCCCCCGCCAAACCCGGTTTCAAAGCCGGATCAAAATCAGGTAAGTCATCGCCTTTGATGAATTCAGCTGGGGTGTTGAAATGTGCAGACAACAAGGCATCGGTTCGAGCGAAGTCCTTCACCCCTTTGGCCGTTTGGAGGACATACAACAAACCAGTTTGTTGCCACTGGGCATCCAAATCTGTTGATTCAAACAAGGCCTGATAAGCTTGTCTTGAATGATCCAGGATGGTTTTTAAATGAGCCGCTCCGGACATCATGGTTGGGTGGTCACAGCGTTTGGCAAACTGAAACAACCAGCGGTAATAAGCCCAGCGCCATTGCGGCTTGAACTTGAATGCCGAACGTGGTTTTAGCAGTGACTTCAATCCAGCCACCACCCGCCCAGGTTCGGCCAACGGTAACAGGTGACTGGGACAAATGTACCCACAATTACCATAGGAACTGCCATGACCCATGCGGCCTTGGTCAACCACGGTCACCTTGAGGCCTTTTTCATTCAAGTAATGGGCCGTTGCGATACCGATGATTCCGCCACCGACAATCAACACATCACAATGTGGGTGGTTATGAGCTGGTTGCTGTGTCATGCAGTTGTTCTCCATCGTGGATGCCATGGCGAAATGGATCCTTGTGATCAAAGTGCAGCGTTGCTTCAGCAGAAATGAACGCCCTGCCTGTAATGCTGGGAATGATGCGTCCACCTGCATCCACATGATAACTTGCTTTGAAGCGACTGCCAATGATGCTTTCTTGAATCCAGACTTCACCC
>JAUHZH010000128.1 GCA_030426065.1 Gammaproteobacteria bacterium | reverse complement strand
AAGCGTCGACTGGCGTCAGCAAGTTTGCCGCTTTTTCATTGAACCGCCCCATCACCATCAGCATGATTTTTGTTTCCTTGCTGACGGTGGGGTTGATTTCATCTCGGTTGCTGCCTTTGGAATCGATGCCTGAAATCAAGCTGCCATTTTTCTATGTGTATGTGCCATACCAGGCGGGGACACCAGAGGAGGTGGAGCGCACCATCACGCGGCCATTGGAAGAAGCCCTGGCCACCATCGGCGACATTGAAGACATGAATTCAAACTCACACACCAATGGCGGTGGCGTGGGTTTGATGTTTTCATCCGGTTCTGATGTGGAAGAAAAAGCGATGTTGATCAAGGAGCAGGTTGATCTGCTCAGGCCCTCGTTGCCTGAAGACGTCCGTCACATCGAAATCAACAAGGCCGAAGCCGGCGAAGAAACCTTCATGAAAATTCGCATCACAGGAGACCGCAACCTGGAAGGTGCTTATGATTTGTTGAACCAATACTTGGTCAAGCCGGTACAAAGGGTGCCGGGTGTGGCCAAAGTCGAGTTGCAAGGGATTGAACCTTTGGAAATCAGCATCAAACTGGACAACGAACGGATGAAGCGATACAACATCGGCTTTCGTGAATTGCAAGGCAAGATCAACGACATCAATTTCAATGTCGGTTCTGGAAATTTCACCACCCAAGACCAAGTCATTCGCATCACGCCCAAGTCCAAGGCGATGCGGATTGAAGATTACCAAAACCTGTTGCTCAATGAGCACAATGTGCGCTTGAAAGACGTGGCCACCGTTGAAATCATCAATGGTGAGCGCAATTACGCCCGCCATTTGGATCGAAAGTATTCGGTGGGTTTGGAGATTTACAAAGAATCGACCGCCAATTTGGTCACCGTGGCCGATGACGTGTTGAAGACCATAGAAGGGTTGGATGCAACGCCACAAATGGCGGGCATCAAACTGGTGCTGCTGGAAAACCAAGCCGAGGGCGTGAAAAATTCATTGCGAGATGTGGTGTTGGCCGGTATCACGGGTTCTTTGCTGTCATTGATTGTGCTGTTTGTGTTTTTGCGCAACTGGGCCATGACATTGATCATTTCATTGTCCATTCCTGTATCCATCATCATCACTTTGGCCGTGATGCACTTCACGGGCATCACGCTGAACAATTTGTCTTTGATGGGGTTGATGTTGGCCATTGGCATGTTGGTTGACAATTCAGTGGTGATCACAGAAAGCATTTTCACCCAGAAACAGAAAAACCCCGGTCAGCCGCGGCGATCGATCATCGAAGGTGTCAAACAAGTCATGACACCCGTCATGGCGGGTACCTTGACCACCATTTGCGTGTTCTTGCCTTTGATTGTGGGTGAAGAAAATTTACTGGCCGTGTTCATGATTCATGTGGCGGTCGCCATCATTGCGGCACTGATCATTTCCTTGATGTTGTCGGTGACCGTGGTGCCAATGGCGATTCACCAGTTTGCCTCAGGCATAGCCAAACAAATGACCAAAAAGGAAAGCAAAGGCCAGTCCGGATGGTTTTCACGGCTGTCTGACAGCAAAAAATGGTTGTTGATGTTGCTGATGATCATTTTGGGCGGTGTGGTGGCCAATTCCATTGGCATCCCTGGAGACAGCATCAGGATTTTGCTCTACGTTGGCTTGTTTTTCCTGTTTGCCTTGATCTTCAGCAGTCGCTACCAAAGGGTGTTGTCATTCACCCTGCATCATCGCTGGATGACCTTGGGTAGCATTTTCTTGTTGGTGTTTTTGGGTGTGTTTTCTGCAGGCATGATGACAGAAGATGATGGTACAGGCCAGTCGGTCAAACGCAGCTTTTGGTTGCCTTACCACATCAATGACGCGTATTCATTAGAGCGACTCAAGGAAGATGTGGACACCGTAGAAGACTACCTCTACGCCAACAAGAGCAAATTCGACATCGATTCGGTCTATACCTATTATGAAGAAAATGGTTGGGCGGGTTCAATGATCACCCTGGTGCCAGCTGAATTGGCCACCAAGCCGGTGTCGCAGATCAAAAAAGAAATCATTGAAGGCATGCCCAAGATTGCCACCGGTGAGCCGGCCTTCCGTTGGCGCAGCAACTCCAGTGGTGAAGAAGGATTGAAAGTCTACCTACAAGGTGACTCCAGTGAATTCATTCGCAGCAATTACCTGGATGACGTGATGTTCACCTTGAAACAAGTGGAAGGTGTGACCAATGTTCAGGTGGAGCAAAAAAATAACCGCCAGGAGCTGCAAGTTGAAGTGAATCGGGAGCGGGCTTTGAATTTGGGACTGTCGCCCATGGAGGTGGCGCAGAGTGTCAACATCGCCATGCGTGGATTGAACCTCAAGGAATACGTCACTGAAAATGGCGAAGTGCCGGTCAAGATGCGGTTCTATAAAAAAGGTGAATTTGAGTTAGAGCACTTGAAAAACCTGCCCGTTAAAAACAGTGAAGGGGTTTCGGTGCCGTTGGAAAATGTTGCAACGATAAGTCATTCTTCAACTCCACAGCAATTGCGCCGCAAAGGGCGAGAAAGCACCGTTGAAATTGAACTGGATTTGGTCGATGAAGCCAATGTCAAAGAAATCCAAGACCGCATCAAAAAAGTGATGGACCAATACCCATTTGCGGCTGGTTATCATTGGAGCTTTGATGGTGGCGGACGTGGCTTCAACATCAAACTGGATGATTTGACACGCAATTTGTTCATCGCCATTGCCCTGATATTCATCATCATGGCGGCCATGTTTGAGTCTTTGTTGTTTCCTTTGTGTGTCATCACATCGATTTATTTCTCGTATGTGGGCACTTGGGTGATGTTCGCGTTCACAGGAACCACGTTCAATGTCATGGCTGGCATTGGCATGATGATTCTGATCGGCGTGATCGTTAACAACGGCATCGTGCTGATTGATCACATCAACCAACTGCGCAAGAAAGGCCTGTCGCGATACGATGCCATCCTGCAAGGTGGTCAAGACCGTTTGCGGCCGATTTTGATGACGGTGTCGACCACGGTGGTGGGATTGATTCCTTTGAGTGTCAGTGCGTCGGCTTTGGCGAATGAAGGCGATTTGTCGTATTTCCCCATGGCTCGGGCCATCATCGGTGGGTTGACCTTTTCTACCGTGGTCAGCTTGGTGATTCTGCCCAGTTTGTATTGTTGGCTTGATGATTTGCGCGCCTGGGGACGCAGCCGTTGGCGATTAGAGCATGGTGACTCCAAGCGCCAGGCCAGACGCCAAGCCAGGCTTGAAAAAGCAAAGCAAGTGGCTGAATGATGACATTTGACGGCTTTGTTGACAGTTGGCTTCATATTTGTGACGATATTGTCATGGAGTCGTCACAATGAAAAACTAAGATGTCACTTTCAGATAAAAATGCGTCCATGCACACCAACATTTTAATCGTCGAAGATGACATGGCCATCCGTGAAATGATGGCATTTTCGCTCAAGCGTGAAGGCTTCGATGCCATCAAAGCCGCCTCAGGTCACGAGGCATTGGAACAGTTGAATCAAGTTCATCCCGACCTGATCGTTGTCGATTGGGGCCTGCCAGACATGAGTGGCATCGATTTGATTGACAGCATCCGTCGTGATGAGGTGATCAAGGAAGTGCCCATCATCATGCTCACAGCCCGTTCAGAAGAGCAAGACAAGATCAAAGGATTGGAGCGCGGTGCCGATGATTACTTGACCAAGCCGGCATCAATGCTTGAATTGATGGCGCGCATCAGGGCACATTTGCGTCGGTCCAAAGGGTTCGAAACCAGCCACAAACTGACTTACCAAGACATTGAGATGGATGCTTCGGCCCATGAAGTCAAAGTCAATGAGCTGGCCGTTAACTTGAGTTTAACCGAATTCAAATTGCTGAAATTGTTTTTGCAAAACCCCAATAAACTACTGGCACGTGAACACATTTTGAACCACGTCTGGGGCCGCAATACTTTTGTTGAAGACCGCACCGTTGACGTACACATTTTGCGTTTGCGAAAAGCATTGAAACCCCATGCCCGTGACAAATGGATCCAGACCGTACGCGGCATCGGTTATAAACTGGCCTCGATGTAAACCCATTGTTGATCAAAGAAGCCCCGGTTGGGGCTTTTTCTATGGTTTCTTGCTGGGCAGTTTCACAGTCCGCTGATAGCCCAGCCAAGTACAGGACACTGCACCAGTTGATTAATTATTGAGTCTGTGAGGCGGCATAAAGCCCATTCCATTATTAACATGCTATCATGTATTCAATCAAGGGAACAAGGTGAGCAGAATGAAGTGGATTGGTTTGGTGATTTTTGGTGCTGTGTTGGTTTGGTCTGGAATCAACCCCAAAGACACCATCACGTGGGCACTTGAAGTGGCTCCAGCGGTGTTGGGATTGGTGTTGGTGCTGGCGACCCATCGGACTTTCCCGTTGACAGATTTGCTGTATTTTTGGCTGTTTCTCCACTGCCTGGTTTTGATGGTGGGTGGTCATTACACCTATGCCGAAGTGCCTTTCTTCGATGGCCTGTTTGGTTGGGAACGCAACAATTACGACAAGCTGGGACACTTTTTCCAAGGCTTCGTACCGGCTTTGTTGGCCAGAGAAATTCTGATTCGACACCACGTGGTCAATGGTACATGGTGGCGTCACTTTTTGGTGGTGTCCATTTGTTTGGCATTCAGTGCTTTTTATGAACTGATTGAGTGGTGGGTTGCATTGCTCTCTGGCGAAGGCGCGGAAGCTTTTTTGGGTACCCAAGGCTATGTTTGGGACACGCAATCTGACATGGGATGGGCCTTGATGGGTGCCATTTTGTCTTTGCTGCTGTTGTCTGCTTGTCATGATCGACAACTCAAACAATTCATGGATTGAAGCAGTGAAACAGCGCAACAAAACCCAAAAGCTCTTGTTTCAAGCGCTCAAGTTGGACACTGAAGCCCGAACTTTGTTGTTGGAAGACATCACCGACCCATCCATTCGAACGCAAGTTGAGACCCTACTCTTGGATGAGGAAGAACGCACCCGATTCATGGAAACCAGCCGCAAAGACTTGGCGCCGGGTGACCAAATCAACAGGATTCGGATAGAAAAACTGTTGGGGCAAGGTGGTATGGGTTCGGTGTATTTGGGTTTTGACGAAAAACTCGAACGCCAAGTGGCCATCAAATCCATTCGCCCTGAACATTTGCAAAATCCAGCCACACAGAAACGTTTTGAACGCGAAGCGCAAATCTTATCCAAGATCAATCACCCATCGATTTGCCAGTTGTATGACTACATGGAAACCGATGAAGGTGACTTTTTGGTTTTGGAATTCATCAAAGGCCAGCCGCTTTATCAAGTGCCTTTAACGGCCACGCAGAAACTGGAAGTGCTGAGGGATTTGGCTGCGGCATTGGCCATTGCCCATGAACATGGCATCGTCCACCGGGACCTCAAACCTGACAACATCATGATCACTGACCAAGGCCAGTTGAAAGTGTTGGACTTTGGCATCGCGCAATCTTTGTCACAACCGCAACCAAGACAGTGCAATGATGAGCCGGTTGAAGCAGGCGATGGCCTGACACAGCAAGGCTCTTTGGTGGGTACCATTCGTTACATGAGCCCTGAACAAGCACAAGGTGAAATCATTGGAACGGCCAGCGACCGTTATGCCTTGGGCATCATTGGTCAAGAAGTGTTCAGCCACCAAGCCGCTTATCCTGTGATGGAAACGGAACAACTGTTACAAGACGTCAGGCATGGGAGGCACAAACCGATCACAGGACTGCCCGCAAACGTGACCCAATTGCTCAATGACCTGACGCAAGTTGATCCAGAATACAGGCCCACTGCACCCGAAACGGTGGCTCGGGTTCAGGACATCATCCTAGCGCCCCAAAAAAAGCGCCAGCGACGGGTCAAAAGCATGGTTGGGGTGGCGGCGTTTTTGCTGGTGTCTGTCTTGGTCTGGCAATGGCTGCAGTTCAACCGACAAAGTGATCAAAACCAGCGCATCAAGGCCTATGAAAGCCAAATTAAAGACTTGGTCGAACAAAGCGAGCAAATATATGTTTTGCCGATACATCCCATTGAAGAAGAAATTGGCCACCTGCTTGAACAGGCCCAGCTGTTGTTCGGTACCATACACAACGATGGATCAATAAGCGAAACGGCTCGTCAAAGGTTGCAAGGCATCATCATGTTGGAAGCCGAGTATTTCAATCAGGCGATTCCTTTGTTAGAGGCCGGTCACGCAGAGCCCGCTTTGTTGGCAGAGGCTTGGACTGCGCTGTACATTGAAAAAGCGTCGAACTTTTCAGACCAACATGGGCTGACAGCAACCATGCAGTCAGAATCACTGCGCGCCCAGTACCTCGAACCGGCATTGAAATACATCAAATTAGATCAAATTGAAGGCAATGAAGTCAAACCGATTTACCAAGCATTTGTGTCATCACAAACCGAATCATTAGAAGCCGGCTTGAAGGCAGTCAATGCGATTCTGGAAGGCCAACACTGGAACAAAAAAGCGGTCAAGTTGAAAGCCTTGATTTTATCGGCGTTGGCAGAACAGGCACGTGAACAAGGCCAATGGGAGCAAGCCGATTTCCATCCCGATCCGCGGCGGCACCGATGGATCGCGCCTGACCGAGCT